>SYAB01000232.1 GCA_005787665.1 Actinomycetota bacterium | reverse complement strand
CTCCGGCGTCGCCGAAGCCAGGCTCGACTCGATCACGCTCGGGGTCGACGGCGGTGTCGAGGTGGTGACCACGCAGGTGATCGGTTCATCACGGCTGCCCGGGTTCGTCTCGCAGTTCCACCGCGGCGATCTTCAGATCCGGCGGGAGGAGACATGGACGCCACTGATCGACCGGCGGGCCACCGCGGCGATCACCGGCGGGATCGCCGGGGCTCCGGTGCGGGTCGACGGTACCGCCGAACTGGCACCGTCCGACGCCGGTGCCCGCCTGTCATTCGACGCCACGGTGACGGTCCGAGTACCACTGGTGGGCGGCAAACTGGAGACCTTCATCGGCAACCAACTCGTCGATCTCATCAATGCCGAACAACGCTTCACCACCCGATGGCTCGCCGAGGACAGCTGAAACCGGCGGTACCGTGATGGGATGCCCCGCAGCATGGTCTACACCGTCGACGTTGACGTGCCGGCTGCCGAGATGTACCGGAACTTCACCGGCATCGGTTACTGGGAGGATCTCGTCGCGTTCTACCGGGACAACGCCGCCGAGACCGAAATCGCGCACTTCGCCACCGGTGACAGCGGCACCGACGTTGCGTTCTCGCACATCCTGTCGGCGCGCGACCTCCCACCGATCGCCCGGCCGGTACTGCCGGGACCCTTCGTCATCACGCGCGAGCAGCATTTCGACCCGTTCGACGCGGCCACCAACTCCGCCCGCGGTCACTATCGCGCCATCGTCCCCGCCGTGCCGGTTCAGGTGACCGGCGACTACACGCTGCTCGACATCTCGCCGGGCAGTCAGATGCGTCTGGAAACCGTCTGCACGGCGCGCGTTCCCCTCATCGGTGGGCAGATCGAGCAGTTGCTCGCCAACGGCCTGCGGACGCTGTTCGCCAAGGAGGGCGAGTTCACCGCTGATTGGATCGGCGGCCATCGCTAAGCCGCTTCGCCCCGTGGGGATGGTGACGCGCGGCACCACCGCGATCAACCGGTTACGTCGCGCCGACAGGTGGCTGACGGGTTCTCCCCGCGTGCGCGCAGCGTTGCACTCCACCGAGGCGCCGGTTGTCGTTGACCTCGGATACGGACGGGTCCCGGTGACAACACTCGAACTCGCCGCGCGATTGCGCGGGGTGGCCCCGGCGGTGCGCGTCGTCGGACTCGAGATCGACCCCGAGCGGGTGGCCGCAGCCCATGACGCCGCGGAGGACGGCGTGGAGTTCGCACTCGGCGGTTTCGAGTTGGCGGGCCTTCGACCGGTTCTGGTTCGCGCGTTCAATGTGCTGCGGCAGTATCCGCAGGAGTCCGTCGCCCAGGCCTGGCAGACCATGGCGGCACAACTCGCTCCGGGCGGACTGATCCTGGACGGCACCTGCGATGAGGTGGGCCGGCGCTGCTGCTGGGTATTACTCGACCGCGACGGACCGGTGAGTCTTACGCTGGCCTGTGATCCACATGCCATCGACGCACCGTCCGACCTCGCCGAGCGGTTGCCGAAAGTGCTTATCCACCATAATGTTCGGGGTCAACCCATCCATACTTTGCTCACCGATGCCGACCGCGCCTGGGCAGCAGCGGCAGGCCAATCGGTATTCGGTCCGCGCGCGCGGTGGCGGGCCATGCTGTCGGCGTTGATCGATGCCGGTGTGCCGGTGGAAGCTCCACGTCGCAGCCTGCGCGATGCGGTGCTGACCGTTCCGTGGACCACCGTGGCTCCGCCGCGCAACTAACCCGTGGCTCCGCCGCGCAACTGACCCGATGATCTGCCGTTAGGCTGCGTGGCATGCGGATCGCGTGCGCACAGATTCTCTCCGGCACCGACCCGGCGGCCAATCTGGCGATCGTCGAGGACTACACCCGGCGCGCGGCGGAGTCGGGCGCGAGACTGGTGGTGTTCCCGGAGGCGACAATGTGCCGGTTCGGCGTGCCCCTGGCGTCGATCGCCGAACCAATCGACGGCCGCTGGGCCGACGCGGTCCGCAAGATCGCTGCAGCAGCAGACCTGACGGTGTTGGTCGGCATGTTCACCCCGGCACCCGATGGCCGCCTCACCAACACTCTGCTGGCCACCGGCGGTGGCGTCGAGGACAGCTACGACAAGATCCACCTTTACGACGCCTTCGGCTTCACCGAGTCGGCGACCGTCGCCCCCGGCGGCAATCCGGTGGTGATCAGCGTCGACGGGATCGGCGTCGGGGTGACGCTGTGCTACGACATCCGATTCCCCGCACTCTTCACTGAACTGGCCGACCGCGGCGCGTTGGTGATCACCGTCAGTGCGTCCTGGGGCGCCGGTCCCGGCAAGCTGGACCAGTGGACCCTGCTGGCGCGGGCGCGAGCGCTGGATACGACCTGCTTCGTCGCCGCCGCCGGGCAGGCCTACCCCGGCCAGGAGTTGGCGAGGGCCTCGAATGCGCCGACCGGTGTCGGGGGCTCGCTGGTGGCATCGCCACTGGGCGAGGTAATCGAATCCGCCGGCCCGGACCCGCAACTCGTGGTCTGCGATATCGACGTCGACACCATCCCGGCGATCCGGGACACCCTGCCCGTCCTGCGTAACCGCTCAGAGTTCGCACAGCGGGATAGGGCAGAATCGCCCGAGTGACGTTCCCGCCGCAGGGCCCGCCTCCCGGCCTGCCGCCTCAGGGCCCGCCTCCTCAGGGCCCGCCTCCTCAGGGCCCGCCGCCCGGCCTGCCGCCTCAGGGCCCGCGTCCCGAGCCACCCACGCAGCGGTTCCCGCAGTCTTTTCCCGAACTGCCCGGGGAGCAGTCGCGGCGCGACCCGGTATCCGCG
>SYAB01000231.1 GCA_005787665.1 Actinomycetota bacterium | reverse complement strand
CACGGGTTCGGTCTTGACCATCCGCTCGGCACCCAGACGCAGGACGTTGAAAGTGCCGACCAGGTTGATGGTGACGATCCGGGCGAATTTGTTGAGCGGGTAGACACCGCCCTTGCCCAGCACCCGAATGGCGTCACCGGTGCCGGCGCAGTTGACCACGATGCGCACCGGACCGAGCGTCTCGGCGAGGTCGAAGGCCTCGGCCACCGCATCCTCGTCGGTGACGTCGGCCGGGGCGAAGCGCACCCGATCACCGAGCTCGGCGGCGACATCCGCCCCCTTGGAACTGGGCAGGTCAAGAATGACGACCTTGGCGCCCTCGTCGAGCAGGGCCTTGGTGGTGGCAAGACCCAATCCTGAGGCTCCTCCGGTCACCACGGCGACCGCGTCCTTGATCTGCACGCATGCTCCTTCCGAGCATCTACCTACTGGTTGGTTGGGAACTATACCCAGTCGGTCAAGACTGCGTCGGTGTCCTGTCCCGGAGCCCGCGGCGGGGTGGGCTGGCCGGGCTGGGTGCGGGAGAAGCGCGGGGCCGGCATCGGCAGGACCGAGTCGCCGACTCGGTAGAAGCTGCCGCGCTCGGTGTTGTGCGCCTCGGTCTCGATCTCGGCGAAGCTGAGCACAGGGGTGACGCAGGCGTCGCTGCCGGCGAAGACCTCCGCCCAGTGATCGCGGTCGTGGGCGAGAAACGTCTCGGTGAGGATGGCACGTAGCTCCGGCCAGCGGGTGACGTCGTTCTGTCCGGGCAGCGTGGCCGGGTCCAGGCGCAGTTTTTCCAGCATCTCGGCGTAGAACTGAGGCTCGATGGAGCCCACCGCCACATACCGGCCGTCGGCGCACTCGTAGACGTCGTAGTAGGGCGCGCCGGTGTCGAGCATGTTGGTACCGCGGACATCGCTCCACAGTCCGGTGTGGCGGAAGGCGAACATCATCTGCGCCAGCACCGCCGAGCCGTCGACCATCGCCGCGTCGATCACCTGACCCTTGCCGGAATGCTGGCGTTCGTAGAGCGCCGAGAGGATCCCGACGAGCAGGAACATCGAACCCCCACCGAAGTCGCCGACCAGGTTGAGCGGCGGGACGGGGCGCTCGCCCGCCCTGCCGATGGCGTGTAGCACCCCGTTGAGCGAGATGTAGTTCATGTCGTGACCGGACTGCTGGCTGCGGGGACCGGTCTGGCCCCAGCCCGTCATCCGGGCGTAGATCAGCCGCTCGTTGACGCGGGCGCAATCCTCCGGGCCCAGCCCCAGGCGCTCGGTCACCCCGGGACGGAACCCCTCGATCAGCACGTCGGCCTTGGCGATCAGGCCGAGCACCAGATCGCGGTCGGACTCGCTTTTGAGATCGGCGGTCACCGAGCGGCGACTGCGCAGCAGATAGTCCCCGCTCGGCCCGGGATGGGGAATCTTGCTGGGCCGCTCGACACGCACCACGTCGGCGCCGAGATCGCCGAGAATCATCGCGGCGTGCGGACCCGGGCCGATGCCCGCGAGTTCGACGACGCGCAACCCCGTCAGAGGACCAGCCATATCTCCTACCGCCCTTCATGCACTCGCGACGACTCTTTGTACCGTGTTGATCCGTGACCTCCTACACCGGTATCGACGACCTCGCCGTCTCGCTGGACTCGCACGTGCTGTCGGTGACCTTCAACCGCCCCGACAGCCTCAACGCGCTGACCACCCCGATGCTGGAGACGCTCGCCGACGTCCTGGACCGCGCGGCCGACGACCCCGCGGTGAAGGTCGTGCGACTCGGCGGTGCCGGGCGGGGGTTCTGCGCCGGAGCCGGGATCAGCGCGGAGGATCAGGCCGCCGCTGCCGGGTCAGGCCCGGACATCGACCCGTTGCTCGACGCCGCCAATCGGGCGGTGCGGGCCATCACCGCACTGCCCAAGCCGGTCGTCGCCGTTGTCCAGGGACCCGCGGCCGGCGTCGGGGTGTCACTCGCCCTGGCCTGCGATGTGATCCTCGCCTCGGAGAAGTCCTTCTTCCTGCTGGCGTTCACCAAGATCGGGCTGATGCCCGACGGCGGCGCCTCCGCCCTGGTCGCGGCCGCCGTCGGCCGAGTCCGCGCGATGAAGATGGCGTTGCTGGCCGGGCGCATCCCGGCCGCCGAGGCCTACGACTACGGCCTGGTCTCGTCGGTGCACCCGGCCGACGAACTCGAGTCGGCGGTGGCTGCGGTCCTCGAACGGCTGGGGTCGGGGGCGGCGGTGGCCCTGCGCAAGACCAAAGAGGCGATCAACGCCGCGACGCTGACCGAACTCGACGACGCCATCGCGCGCGAGACCGCAGGTCAGCTGAAGCTGTTGCGCACCAGGGACTTCGCCGAGGGAACCCGCGCGTTCCAGGAGCGGCGGACGGCGGTCTTCACCGACCAGTGAGCGTCACATGCCGAAGATCGGCGGTAGCGCGAGCACCATGATGAGCCCCCACACCACGTGGGTGAGCACCGGCGCCAGCACACCGCCGGTGGCGCGGCGTTGCAGCGCGCAGACCGTCCCGAGCACCAGCGCGGCGAACCCCAGCATGGGGTTGCCGCTGACCGACGTGGCGACCGCGTAGAGCAACGTCGAGATCGCCACCGGGTGGAACCCGCCCAGCGCGGTGTAGAGCGCACCCCGGAAGAAGAGTTCCTCCGCCACGCCGTTGACGAGGGCGATGAGCAGGATCAGCAGCAGCGGTCCGTAATTGGTGAATTCCAGGACGCGGGTGATCCGCTCGGCGACCGCCGGGATGTTGCGCACCACCAGTCCGCCGGCCAGGAAGACCCCGCCGAGTACCAGGCCCACCGCCGTCCCGGTGAGCACCGGACGCTGGTTGCGGCCCCTCCAGGTGATGCTGCCCAGATGCAGCGGGCCGGACGCCAGTGCACCCAGCGTCCACACCGCCGCCAGCGAGAGCGTCAGCCAGTAGAACGACGAGTCGCCCGGGCGGCGGTTCAGCGAATACGCCATCAGTGCCGCGCCGGCAACCAGGACGACGCAGACGACCACCCGGCGACGACGCACCACTGAAGGCCACTCCTGATGCGGCACAGCCACATTGGTCGCGGCCGCACGGATGTCGTCGATGCGCATTCCCTTCACCGTACGAAACATTCTCGTCGGAATCGGTGACACAACGCTGACATCCGCTGCCGGCGATCGCTAGACGGCTTCGCGATGCAGGTCGACGAGATGCTCGTAGACCGCGGCGTTGTTCCGGTTGTTGGCCACTTCGTCGTCGCTGAGCTCGCGCCGCACCCGGCCGGGGACCCCGGCGACCAGAGAACGGGGCGGAACCACCATCCCCTGGGGAATCAGTGCGCCTGCGGCCACCAGCGAGCCCGCCCCCACCACCGCCCCGGTGAGGATGACCGCACCCATCCCGATCAGCGCGCCGTCCGCGCTGGTGCAGCCGGGCAGGACGGCGTTAGGCCCGACGCTCACCCCGGGCCCGCCCCGAACCGGGAACCCGGGGTCGACGTGCACGCACACCCCGTCCTGGATGTTGGTTCCGGCCCCGATCTCGATCGGTTCGGCCTCGGCCCGCAGCGTCGCCGAGTACCAGACGCTGGCCCGCGCGGCCAGGCGGACCTGCCCGATGACGCTGGCGTTGGGAGCGGCCCAGGCCTCCGGGTGCATGTCGGGACGATGGCCGCGAATCTCGATGATCAGCGGCCCACGATCGGGTTCAGCCATGCCGAGCATCGTAGGGCCCCCCGTCCGGGCGCGACAGCGACCTGGTATTTCGCCCCCACCTCGTCGTTTTGGGTAACGAAACTGCCTCCGCTTACGATTCCACAGGCGTCTCGGCCATCCGCCGGGACGACGATGAACCAGGAGATACCGGTGAGCATCCGTACCAAGACCCTTGGCGTCGCCGCTGCGATCGCCGCGATCGCCGTCGCCATCCCGACGGGCGTCCAGGCCTACGCCGAGCCCACCACCACGCCGGCTGAACCCACCACCGCGCCGGCTGAACCCACCCCGTCGGCCACCACGGCGACCGCGGCACCCACCTCGACCAAGGTGCCCGACCCCCAGGGCCCGGGCTGCGACGCCTACCGCAAGCAGGTCCCGACCGGCGCCGGATCGATCGAGCAGATGGCGCTGCAGACCGGATCCCAGGCAATCGCCAACAACCCCGACCTGAGCACCTTCAGCGGGCTCATCTCGGGCAAGGTGAACCCCGATATCAACATCGTCAACGTCCTCGACGGCGGCCCCTACGTGGTCTTCGCGCCGACCGACGCCGCGTTCGCGAAGCTCGACCCCGCCACCCTGCAGACGCTGAAGACCGACCCGGTGGTCCTGCTCCCGGTGCTCTTCTACCACATGGTGCTGGGCTACCTCGGCCCCAACGACGTCCAGGGCACCATGCCCACCCAGGACGGCCGCGAGGTCGTCGTGACCGGCAAGGGCGGCGAGATCAAGGTCAACGACAACCGGGTCGTCTGCGCCTACACCGCGCGCGGCGCCTACATCTACATGATCGACGAGGTGCTGATGCCGCCAACGCCGGCGGCTGAGGCGGGCGCCTCGACCACCCCGACGTCGAGCACCAGTGCCACCACGTCGGCGACCTCCACGTCGGAGACGCCGACGACGACCACCTCGGCGACCGCCACGACATCGGCCACCACGACGTCAGCGGCGCCGACCACGTCGGCCACCCCGACGACGACCGCGAAACCGGCCGCCTAAGGGGTCAGCGGGCCTTCCAGACGGGGGCGCGCTTCTGGGCGAAGGCCATCGGGCCCTCCATGGCGTCCTCGGAGGTGAAGACGACCCTCATCTCCCGATTGGAGCGCTTCCAGGCGTCCTTCTCGGCGGTGATGGCACCCTCGTCGGCACCGGCTGCGACGCGTTTGCTGGCCTGGACGGCCAGCGGTGCGTTGACGGTGATGCGTTCGGCCAGGGCCAGCGCGGCGTCCAGCACCGATTCGCCGTCGGGGACGACCTGATTGATCAGGCCCCAGCGCAGCGCATCCTCGGCGCTGATCGGCTCCCCGGTCAACAGCAGTTGCATCGCGACCTTGCGAGGCAACTGGTCGATGATCCGGAACATGCCCCCGGCGGCGGCGACCAGTCCGCGTTTGACCTCGGGCAGACCGAACTGGGCACTGCGCTGCGCCACGACGAGGTCGCTGGCCAGCGCGATCTCGCTGCCGCCGCCGAGCGCGGTGCCGTTGACCGCGGCGATGACGGGCTTGTCGATGAAGTGCTGGACGTAGCCGGCGAAGCCCCATTCGGGATGCTCGGGGTGGAAGATGTTCTCCCCCCGCGAGATCGCCTTGAGGTCGGCGCCGGCACAGAACGACTTGTCGCCTGATCCGGTCACGACGACAGCCCAGATCTGCGGATCCTCCTGGGCCTGCTGCAAGGCGTCACCGAGACCGATGGAGACCGCGGCGTTGACCGCGTTGCGGGCCTCGGGGCGGTTGATCGTGATGACCAGAGTGTTGCCCCGGCGCTCGGTCAGCGCGCCGGGGGCTGTTGCGTCGCCGTCCACACCCATGACTACAGCAGCTCGAGGATCGTCGCGTTGGCCTGGCCGCCACCTTCGCACATGGTCTGCAACCCGTAGCGAATGTTGTTGTCGCGCATGTGATAGAGCATGGTGGTCATGATGCGGGCGCCGGAGCCGCCGAGGGGGTG
>SYAB01000230.1 GCA_005787665.1 Actinomycetota bacterium | reverse complement strand
GCCCGGCTTCGCCGGGGACGGGGACGGGGCTGCGCCCCGCGGCTGGGTTGGCCGGCGTTGCCGGCCTATGAGCGTGGTCGAGTGTGGTTGTGCTGCAACGGTTTACGATGTGGTTGTGTGAGTTTGGGCTTCGCCCAACGGTTTACGAGTGTGTCGAGTTGTGTTGTATTGCAACGCTTTTCGTATGTGGGGGTGTCGGCGTTGAGGCTGCGCCTCCCCGCCGGTATGCGCATATGTGTTTGCTGGGTTTTCCCTATTTGAGTAGTAGTGGGGTTGTGCCTGCGGCGCCAACCCCCCAGGCCGGCTGACGCCGACCGCCACGGCGCTGCGCGCAGCCGAACCCACCCCACTCACCACACCCGCCGGCGGCCGGCCAAACACACCACCACCGACCACCACCCGGGCCTCACCGAGCTGCCCACCTGGACGCCACACAACTCGAGCGCACCACACACACCCCACATCCTCCCCCGAACCCCACCAGCACACGCCCCACCACAAACCCGCGGCGCGGCGCAACACCGCGGGGGGACCTTGTCAAAGCCTCAGCGGGGTTCAGGAGCGCTGAACCGGCACGCTCACCAGTTCCAAACCAGGTTGCCATTCAGGTCGGCCTTGCACGTCGCGAGACCGTCGGTGTATTCGACGCGGGCACGTGCCCCGGGCTCGGCGCATGCCGCACCTACTTGCACTGCCGGGCGAGACTGATGGGTCTTGTCCCTCCAGGCACCTGTCAGCGCACTGCAGTACAGCGTGCCGTCAGCCGTCTCCTGACTGTATTCGGCTGGGGTGCAGGGCAGGCCCTCGTACGGCGCGGGAGCTGCCGCAACCGTTGTGGGAACCACCTTCCGGGCTTGGTGGCAGGCAGGAAACATTGCTGCAGCTTCCGGTGGAACTCCGTTTTCCACCACGCAGTCCCAACTGCTGCCCAATTCCACGTATTGCCAGGTGCCGTTGACACGGTGAAACAGTACGGCTGCAGGCTGGGAGGGCGGCCCAGCGGTGTCGACGTCGACGGTCTGAGCCATTGCCCAGTCACCGACGCAAGTGGGTTGAGCCAGAACGACATTCCTGATTCTGCCGGTAGCGAGCAGCACGGGCAGCAGTGACTGACTGCTACAGCCTGTCGCGGCAGCTCGCGGTGTCAATGACGTCGATAGTGGTGGGCTGGTTTGGGTGATCGGCAGCTGAGTGCTCGCGGAGCCCACGGGTGGAGTCGGGCGGCTTGACGTGGTCGACAGTGACGGGGGTGCCGACGACGCCGTGGTCGGGGTGTCCGTGGTCGTCGTGTCTCCATTCCCACCACGAGTCGCGTACACACCGAGCACCGCCGCAACGGCGGCGAGGACTCCCACGGCCGACCCGAGGATCGGAACCGCGCGGGACTTCCGCTGGGCCGGTGGTGTCGTCGCCTCGCCCTTGCCTAACTGCGTCGCCGCATCCGGGTCCACCGCGCCTCGCTTCGGCGACGTCGCCGCGGCCAGAGTCGGCGCAGACGCCGGATAACGCACCTCCCCGCCCCCGACCGCCTCCTGCAACGCAGTGACAAACTCCGCGCAGGACTGATACCGGTCGTCGGGATTCTTCGCCAACACCCGCGCAAAGACTGCGTCAGTCTTCTCCGGCAGATGCTCGTTGACCGAGCTGATGGAGGGCACCGGCTTGGTCAGATGCGCGGACATCGTCGAGGCGATCGTGGCCCCCGTGAACGGAGGCTGCCCGGTAAGAAGATGGAACGCGGTGCAGCCCAACGAGTAGATGTCCGAGCGGTTGTCGACCACCTCACCCTCGATCGCCTCCGGCGAGATGTACTGCATCGTCCCGATCGTCATCCCCGTCGATGTCAACGATGTCGACTCACCGGCCGCCTTCGCGATACCAAAGTCCGCGAGCTTCACCGACTCGATCTGCGAGACACCATCAATCTCCTCGATGCCGACCAAAATGTTCGCGGGCTTCACATCACGATGGGTGATCCGCTGCTTGCGCCACGCATAGTCCAGAGCCGCACCAGCAGCAGCCACTAATGAGAGCGCAAGGCCGGCATCAACGGGGTCGCCGGCCTTGAGTAACTCCGACGCATCCGTGCCGTCGACATACTCCATCGTGATCCACAGCCGGCCCTCAAACTCACCCCGGTCATACAACGTGACGATGTTCGGGTGGCTCAGCTGGGCGAGTAGATCGGCCTCCCGCAGGAACCGCGCCTTGAAATCGTCATTGCGGGAGACCCCAGCATCGAGGAGTTTGAGTGCGTCCTGGCGGGGCAGACGCGGGTGCTGCACCAGGAACACCTGCCCCATCCCCCCAGCACCGAGCTGGCGGATGACGCGGTACCCCGCAATCTCAGTGATGCTCACCGCGTGATTGTGGCAGGTTAGGCGGTCAACGCGGCGCAACACTCCCCTCTACCGGGCACGTCCCCAGCACGGGCGCTGCAGTGGCGGCCATCCCGGATACAACCACGCCCTGACAGTCCGCGCACCAGCCCCCAACACTCCGGTTACAGTAAACCGCTATGGCACTGCACGCTGGTGAAACCTTCGCCGGCTACACCATCGTGCGCCAAATCGGTTCCGGCGGAATGGGCGAGGTCTACCTCGCGGCACACCCCCGACTCCCCCGCCAAGAAGCCCTGAAAATCCTGCGCCCAGACATATCAACCGATCACGACTTCCGCCGACGCTTCATCCGCGAAGCCGACTCCATCGCAGCCCTCGAACACCCCAACATCGTCACCGTCCACGATCGCGGCGAAACCGACAACCAACTGTGGATCTCCACCCAGTACGTCGACGGCACCGACGCCGCCCGCCTCCTACAGAGCCGCTACCCCGCCGGCATGCCCTCCGACGAAGTCGCCGACATCACCGCCGCCATAGCCAGCGCCCTGGACTACGCCCACAAAAAAGGACTGCTGCACCGCGACGTCAAACCCGCCAACATCCTGCTCAGCCACCCCGATCCCGACGGCTACCGCCGCACCTACCTGGCCGACTTCGGCATCGCCCGCCCCCTCGATGACCCCGCTGGCCTCACCGCCACCAACTTCACCCTCGGCACCCTCGCCTACGCCGCCCCCGAACAACTCATGGGCAACACCATCGACGGCCGCGCCGACCAGTACGCCCTCGCCGCCACCGCCTACCACCTCCTCACCGGCCGCCCCCCGAACTCCGACACCAACCCCGTGGCCGTCAGCACCCACCACCTCACCGAACCACCCCCGCCACCATCGACCGTGCGCGCCGAACTGGCACCCTTCAACACCGCATTCGCCCGCGCCCTGGCCAAACAACCCCAAGATCGCTTCCCCCGCTGCCAAGACTTCGCCCACGCACTCACCACCGCCACCACCACGGCCGCCCGCCACCAGCCCGAACCGCGGCCGCGGCCCGACTTAAACCCGTCGGGTTCCGGCAGCTACTCCGCCTCAGCACCCACCCAACAGGCACAAGCAGCGGCCGAACCGACAGCCCACCCGCGCTCTAAGCGACTAACGCCGTCAAAGACGGCCCTCGCTGGCGCGGTCGTCATCGGACTCCTCGCCGCCGCTGTGGCTTGGTGGCGCCCCTGGGTAAGCCAACAGGACCCAAACCCCTCAGCTACCAATCCATCAACGCCAGCCATCACCGGACCCGCGATTCCGGGCCCGCCCACCAGCCCGACCACCTCCGCACCCCCGCCGAGCGTCACCACCAGCCCGCGACCAACACCGGCAACCCCGACGCCACCCGTTCTGCAAGGGGTCGACGGCGAGTTCATCGCCGCAATGCGTGGCTACGGTGTTCCCGTGAGCGAGCAGGACCCCCAATGGACCGTCGGCCAAGCGCGCGCCGTCTGCGCTGCTGCTGAGGACAACCCGCGGCGCTACCCGCCGGGCAAGGACGCCGTACTTGCCTTCGTCAAGGGCGTCATGGAGAACAACCCAGACTGGACACGGCAGCAAGCGACCCGATTCACAGACGTTGCCGTCGACTACTACTGCCCGTGGCTTCGGGGGCCGAGCCAGCAGGAGATCGCTGCGATGCCATCTGACCAGCGATACCTGGCAATGCTGCAAGACCGCCTAGGTATCACCCCAACCGACAATGGTGTCTCGCTGATCAATGCCGCCCGTCAATGGTGCGGCTGGAAGGCGCAGGGTTGGCAAAATTACCAGGTTGTGGATGCGACGACGCTCGGCCCTAATAACCGTGAGGACTTGCCCGAGCTGGTCGAGATCGCAATCGACGTCTACTGCCCCGAATTCAGTGGGCGCTAGCGGCACGTGTCTAAAGTCAGTTGACAGTGTGGGTTTGAGGTAATTGTGCATGCGAATTGCGGCTCTGACATTGCGTGAAGGTGACCTGGAAACTCTTGTTTCGCACTGACGCGGTCCTCGACGGTGGCGGCAGGTCTGGCCCAGCGCGTCCGGATGGTCCTGCTGGCCGCCGAGGGGATCTCCAACTCCGAGATTGCCTCGCGGACCGGGGTTTCGCGCTCATCGCGATTGCAAAGTGGTGGGATCTGCAAAGCGCCTGCAACGAGACCGATGATGGGGAGCAGGTCTCCGATCGTCAGGCCTATCTCGCTGCCGGGTTCACCATCATCGACGCCACATAGCTTTCAGCGAAGCGCTGTGGCGGCGGAGGTCATCCGTTCTTCGATCACCGCGCGGGTCAACCCTTGTGCGGCCAGTATTTCATCGACGCGGCGCTCGATCACAGCCTCGTCCAGGGTGTCGCCACGGGATTTGTTGTAGCCGTGGCGCATTGCGTCGGCGAGGACGTCTTCGTACGCCTGGCGCTCGGCGTGACGGAGGGGCCGGCTGGCAGCATGGACCGGGTCGGCAGCATCCCACGCGTCCTCGAAGTCGACCGCGCCGCGGGCACGTTCATGAGCCTCTTCGGCCGCTATTTCACTGTCATAGCGGGTTTCCAGCCACCGCTCGTGCTCAGCATCAGGATCATCACCGCCAGGTTGCGCTCTGCCCGGGGTGCGTGCCAGATGGTCTTTGAGGTCGCACAGTCGCACAACGGGATTCCATGCCGGTGCGGTCGGGTTATGGATGACACTCGCCGGGAGCCAACTGATTGCCACGTCGAGATCGTCGTCTTCCACTCCCAACGCCCGCCCCGGGTGTTCGTTCTCGTCATCAACACGAATTTCGGTGAGCCCTTGCGCCTCTAACCAGCTCGTGACGAAGCCGACCGCTTCGATTTCCATCTGGCTGTCGAGTTCACGGCGCTGCCGCATCCCCTCTCCCAGGGACGCCGCGGACTTCTCCAACCGCGCCACCACCGAGGCGGCGGTCGCATACTTCTCCCGCGTATCGCCCGAGCAGCGCCGCGGCCCACCGGGCTCACCACTGGCTAGACACACCGTGAGCGTCCTTTCCTGGGTATTTCCCTCATCACTGCCATCCCACCGCGCACTGGGGCCGTACTCAAGAGGACTTCCAGTGCGCGCAGCCAGCCCTTCCGGCCGAGTCGGGTCCTCTTGAAACCGCCCGGCGGTCCTTTGATGCTGAGACCGTGCCGGCAGGCCCGGCACGAGGAGTGAAAGGCGAAATGCGGTGTGCCGTTCTAGCAGCGAGCCCGGCGGGCCGCGGCGCTGCTCCGCTGACACCCGCACCGGCTATCACCGATCCCTAACCACCGTAGAAACCCTGAAACGGCAACAGGCCGCGCTGGCGGCCGCCGCCATCTACAAGACCCCCGCGGTGCCGTTCACAATGCCGCTACCCGACGGGCTCGAGTCCGCGCTGGACGCCGCCCGCAGCGCCGGCACACCCTTGATCGTCGGCGGCGCAGTGCGCGACGCAGCCCTGGGCGTGACACCCAAAGACATCGACATCGAAGTCCACCACACCGACATCGACACCCTCGCTCAGTCCTACCGCCGGCACGGCTTCCACGTCGACGAGGTCGGCCAGCAATTCGGTGTCCTCAAAATCAGCAAGCCCGGTGAGGTGTCTGACCTCGACGTCAGCGTGCCCCGACGAGACAGCAAAGTGGCAGCCGGCCACCGCGGATTCGCCGTCGCCCTCGACAACGAGATGACGGTCACCGAGGCGGCGGAACGCCGCGACTTCACCGTCAACGCCTTGCTCTACGACCCCGACCGACAGATCCTCCTCGACCCGTTCGGCGGCGCCGCCGACCTCCAGGCGCGCACGCTGCGCCACGTCTCCGATCAGTTCGGCGACGACCCACTGCGGGTGTTACGCGGCGCCCAGCTCGCCGGGCGCTTCGCCATGACCCTGCACCCCGACACCGCCCGGCTGTGCCGGGGACTACTGCCCCATTTCCACGAGTTAGCGACCGAACGCGTCCGCGACGAGTGGAGCAAGCTCTACGTCAAAAGCATCCGTCCCGATCTGGCCGTCCGCGCCCTGCAAGACACCGGTTGGGATCACAGCTTGCCTGGGCTGCGCTCCGCGCTGGCAGATCCGCGCACCGCCGCCGCCGTCACCGCCCTGCCCCGGCTGCCCGCCGCGGACCGGATGACTGTTGGCGCGGCGATCATCGCAACCACGATGACCGGGGAGCACCGCGAGCAATTCCTGCACCACACGGTCACCGGCGCTGCGGGCGCCCGCATCGCCGCCGACCTGGTCGACACTGCCTCACGCTCCCTTGACAGCACCTATGCACGCAAGCGCTACGCGGAGACGATGGCGAAGCGGCATTTCACCTTTGACCGCTACCTCACCTACTGCCAGGCCCTCGGCGATACCAAAGGCACCCGGGCAGCCCAGGCGGCGATCGGTGACGGCATCGGAGCCGGACCGGAGGCCCCAATGATTCAGGGCCGCGACGTCCTCGCCGCCGCCGGATCAAAAAAGCCCGGGCCGTGGGTGGGTGCCCTCGTCGACGCAGCGCTGGACCGCCAGCACCGCGGTAGCTTCACCACCCGAACTGACGCAGTTCAGTGGCTCACCAACCAACTGTGATGCGAATCACCACGCCGCGGTAAAACAGTCCGTGGCGCTCCGCACAAGTCCGTGGCGCTCCGCGTGGGTCCGTGGTGCTCTCCGCCCCGCACCGCCCCGGATCCTCTCCAACCTCGGGCCTCCCGGGGTGTCGCGGCCGGATCGCTTGGAAGGGAAAGGAATAGGGGAAAAAATTGCGCCATGACCAATGCAAATATCAATCACGTCAACCACGCCGGCGCATGCGTGCGCCAGGTGCGAGTCGCCCTCGGCCAGACCCAGGAAACATTCGCGGAGGTGTGCGGGATCTCGGTACGCAGCCTTTCCGCCCTCGAGTCCGGCGAACGCACGAACTTCTCCGCGCGCATCCTGGCGCGCCTCGAGCAGGGCCTGGGCTGGCCGGGCGGGACGATCACCCAGCTCATCGCCGACCCCCACAGCGCGCCACCTCCGCCCGGTGGAATCACCGGGCGGAGGACCCGGCCACCGGTCTATGACCGATCACCGGTCCCGGTCGATGTGACCGTCATCGAGCGGTCCGTCGACGACCTCACCGAGTTACGCCGCACGCTCGCCGGGAAGGCGGCAACGCCCGCGGCGGCGGCCCTGGCGGCACTGTGCCGACCGTATTTCCATCGGCTGCTCGAAGATAACTTCGTTCCGGGACAGGGGGTTCACTCCGCGGTGCGGTCGGACTATGCGACGTTTGCCGTTCTCGCGGATTGGGCAGCACCGCACGACCCAAACCGGGACTACGTGCAGTGGATGCTGCGCAACACCGGGACCGCAGCCGATGCCCATTCGCCCTACATGCGGAGGTGGTCGGAGTCGCGGCAGGCAGCACGTCGGCGGTCAGCTTAGTTAGCGGCGCGCCAGACTATTCGATGGTGAGGCTGTTGATCTCGGTGACGATGAACTGCCTCGGGGTTTCCGTCTCACCGGTCCACACGTATTGCGCGTCGATCACCGGCCCCAACATCTGTGCCAGTGCATCAAAATCACCATCAGCGGCGGCGGCGCGGAATTCATCCGCAGCGGGCGGCTCCAAGTAGAGCACCGCATCAATGGTTTTCTCATACGGAGTTGAGCCGCCGGAGTACAAGTCACCTTTCACATTGGTGGTGATCCGCAGCCTTCCAACACCCATGCTCTCTCCGCGCTCGATCCACCCGGGGACCCCGCCGGCTGGGACGCCGGCTTTGTCGGCGAACTGTTTGACACCACCGGCGGCGTCGACACGCGCTTGCCGGTCCAGCCGGGCCTGATCGGCGCCGCGCGGGGTGCGGTCCTCGCGGGCAGCGCGCCGGATGGTGGACTCCTTGGGGCGCCGCCCGGTTTGGCGTTCGATACGCCGGGCCAGTTCTTTGGCGGCACGGCGGTTGGCTTCGGCGAGCCTGGCCCGATCCGAGGCGGGGGGCACAGTTCTTCCCCGGCGGTCCACGCCGCCATCCCATTTCAGGCCCCGTAGCTCCCGCAACTTGCGGCCGGCCAGGTTGGTGAAGGCCTTCGCGAACCCCACTTTCGGCGTCGGAGGTTGCACCGAATCCGCCGATCCCCCTGACGGGCGTGGCGGCGGCGGGGATGGTGGCGGAGGCTTGCCCCACTTCTCCATTTAGGTACCGCTTCCGCTGGCGCGGACCTTTTTGATCCGATACTTACCGTTGGCGGTGGAGGCTTCATTCAGAACGGTCGGATCCAGATCCGGGGGCAGCCGATACACCCAGGTGTCGATGTCTTTGCCCACGAGCGGGTACAAGCCGTGTTCTCCGGCGATGAAGTGTGCGTAACGCAAAGCCCGCCAGCGGGTTTCGGCGCGAATCGTGGCCGCCCACACAGGCTGCTGATAGTGCTTCTGCCCCATCGGGTGATCGCTGCTGTCGAGGCGGCCAAGGAATCCCTTGTAGAGGTCCTTGATGAAGTTCTCCCGGAACTGATCACCATCGTCGATGGCCTGTTTGAGGGCCTCCCGCAGAATTTCTGCCCAGCCGCGCAGTGCCCGCCAGGTCTTGGGCCACAGATATGCCCGGCCGATCTCTAACTGTTCGGGAACCATTCCAGCTCCCCCGTCGGTAACCGGGGCGAGTAACTGCTGAACCGAACGGGTGGTGCACCACACCGTGGCAGGCTCATCCCATTTCATGTCCGGCAGCGGCAGGGGCAGTCGCGGATCCAGCCCTTCAAGATCTGATCCCGCCGGGATGGTGATGTTCCACAACCCGAACGCGGGCTGGATCCACTTACCACTGGTGGGGTCTTTCCTGAACTGCGACACCGCGTCGATGCGGCCGAACTCCTCGGGCTCGCCGCCATAACCGAGATACATCCCACTCGCTGACGCAAGATAGGCCGCACGCTGATCGACCTCGACATCCACCGCGTCACCCTTGGCCTTCTTCGACGCATGCGGCTGCCGCCAATCAGTGGCTGTCTCCAACCGTCCCTGACTTTCGGTGTACACCTTGGTCGGAATTGGGCAGACCTCAATACGGTGAGCGGTGGTCTCGCGGCGCCGCACCTTGTCCAACAGTGCCGCACCGACCGACCCCGGCCGCCGCGCGGGTAACAGCGGCGATTCCCCTATGTATTTCGGGGCGGTGTCGGCGAGTTCTGCAAGCCAGGCGATCCGCTGGCTGAGTTCCTTGGCGGCGGCGAACTCATCGTCCGGCAGTTCGGTTTCCGCTCCGTCCATACCGGCCATTCCGAGATCTTTCGGCCGCGACCCCGACGGGTCGGTCCACAGGAACGGCAGCAGCACCAGGTGCACGCGGCGCGCTTCACCGGTGCCGGAGTCCGGCGGGAACACCGCGGTGAACCACCCGGCCTTCGCGGAGGTGACCGTGCAGCCAAACAGAGTCGAGACCGTCTTGGAGAGATCTTCTGAACTCGCAACAGCTTTCGGCGGCTTCATCCCGGCCGCCTGCAATGCCGGGGCGGTCAACCACACCTGCGGGATGACGTTCTTCGCCGGCGGCCTCGGCCACCGGTACCACACGAATTTAGCCAGGTCGGTGCCCTGAGTCAGTGGCCCTTTGGATGCCGGCTCCCCCGATGGGAGCACCACACCCCGACTGGTCACGATCGCCACCAGGGCGTCACTGCGCGGCGACACCCCGGTCCACCACGGTGCACGCGGCATCCCCGGAGCGCTCTTTGGGGTCGGATCCGGTTTCACCGGCGGGGCCGGTGGGGTTTCCGCATCGTCGTCGTCCTCAGTGGCGGCGTTCTCGCCGCCACCCGGATCGGCCTCCCACGCAGACACTGTGGTTTCAAACCAGCCGCGCATACCGGTTTTGCCGACGCCGATGATCACATCGGCCGTCGGGAAACCCTTGGGGAGTGCCGAAACGCCCAGGCGGGCCAGGACGTCCTGGATCGACAGACACTTCACCGGGCCGGTCATCAACTCGCCGGCGGACTCAGCCGCCCAGTCGATGATGTCGCCCTGCTCACCGTCTCCCACCCGGTATCCCGCGCCGCCAGTGAACACCCACCGTTCCATTACCGCTGCCCCTTGCCGGCGATCGTCTTGGCGATTTTGCGCGATAGCCGTTCATCGGCGAGCAGTGCGTCCACGAGCGCAGCCAGAACCTCCTGACCGGTCACCCGGGTCAGTCCGAGGCTCTCCGCGGTGTCATGCCGCCACTGTTCGAAACCGCGGTGGGACGCCAGCGGCAAGTCGACCGTCCTGCGTACCGTCGTCCTTCCGCGCGAAACCGGGTAGGGCACCTGGGTACGTCGAGCACTCATCTGCGACTTTCTGATATCCGGATATCAGTAGGAACTCTACGAGAGGGACCCGACAGAAAATCACCGCTCGGCTGCCGCGCGGGGAGCGGCGGCGCCGCTGCGGTGCTCAATAACCTCGTGGTAGCGGATGTTGCCGGTTCCCCTGGCCATCCGCACCGTGACCGACTTGGGGTTCACCCGCGTGACGACATACCAGCGGCCGCGGTAGCGGACCTGATCACCTTTGGTGATCGTGGAGCTGGTGAACTTCTGGGCGATGCCCGCATCGACCTGAGCGCCGTAGACGCCCTTCCAGTAGTCGATGTCGTCCTGGCGTCGAGTGATCCGTGCGACCAGGCGGCGGTGGGCCTCACCGACGGCCGGACCGCTGTCTGCGGTGTAGGCCACTCCGGTGATCTTGGACATCACGCGTCGGGTGCCGTCACGGGCCCGCTCGTCGCGGCGCTGATCGGCCTCGAGCCGGTCGATCCGGTTCTTGACCGCCGCCGGGCTGCGACGGTGCGCCTCCCCTGCCACGGCGGCCTCCGCTTTCCGTCTGCCGTTCTCGGCCTTGGCGGCCGCGGCCACCGACCGTGCCACCACCGTCTGGGCGCGGGGGATCGACCTGCGGGGGCTGCCATCGCAGTGATGGCCGCCTTTGCTCGGCTCACCGGGCGGCGACACCCGGTCCGCCCCGCGGCGGCGTCGCACCGACTGTGCCGTTGCTGCCCTCGGTGTGTCGTCGAGGGCCACGCTGACCGTGAAGCCAGCCGCCCGCAACTCTGACGCCGCACGCTCTATCCGGTCAACATCGGCCATGCGGTCCCGGCTACCCACGATCCCCCACGCGCCCATGCTGCGATACCAGCGGAACCCGGCCGGGCCGAGAACCTCACGCGAACCATCGCCACGAGCGGTACCGAACACCAGGGTGCCCTCCGCGGCGCTGTGCGTTACCGCAATCACACTCACCACCACGTTTTCCCGCCGCACTGAGCCTCGGCACCGCCTGGGTGCCGCCGGCGATAGCCAACCAACCGTGAGACGCCGGTTCGCCGCTCATGCATGATGGCGGCTTGCCAACAGCTCCGACACAGCACAGCGCTTACCGGATCCGTTTGGCCCGCCGGCGGCAGGGACTGCTCCCGTAACTGCGCGGCGCGGCCCTCCAGCCGGTCCACCTCACGGGCAGCACGGTGGTATCCCGCGCGGGTGTCCCCGGAGCATCTCCGTGGCCCTCCGGGCTCAGATCCCGACACACACACCCGACCAGTCCCCTTTCCGATCCGAACCGCGGCCCGCGGCCCGACTTCATGGTCAGGAATCGGCTTCGCTGTTTTCAAGAGGACTTCCCCCAAATGGGGGCGGCGAGATTCAGTAGGCGGCGATGCTGATGAGCCGGGGATCCACGTCAAAAACTTTCGCCGCGATCGCGTAGATGTCGTCGACGCTGATGCGAATCTGGCGGCCGTCGGAGTGCACCGCCAGACCCCACGCGGACATATACCGCATCTTCTCCCAGCCGGAGTGGACAAACACCGCGATCTGGCCGTCCTGCAGATGATCCGCAATCATGTCCGGGATGAACACTGAGTCCTCGGTGTCCCCTTCGTCATCGAAGGTCCACACCGAGAAGTCGCCGTCCTCGCTGTTGGCGAGCAGCGTCACCTGACTGTCGCCGCGCTCGATAACTTCGATCTCGTAGTCGGCGAGGGCGGCTTTCACCGCATCCACATCACGCACGGCGAATGTGTTGGTCCTGCCCTGCCCGTAATAAGTTGCCACGATGCCTCCTCGTATCATCGGCCCGATGCAACACATCGGTCCCTTTTGGTAGCCGGACACGTTGCCCCGCTACCGTTTTCAGTTTATCCGATCGGTGTGACACACCCATCAGCGGAACACATCACCGCGTCCGGGGTTAGCGTCGGCGAGGCGGCGCCGGCCGGCGACATCCATGTCCATGTACCCGCCGGTGTAGGCGTAGAACGTGCAGCCCCGGTATTCGTAGCGGCACACATAGGCGTCGTCGCTACCGAATTTCAGGTAGACGCCGCGGCGGCGGCAGTCCGGGCACCGCAACAGCACTGTTCCTTTCCTCACACATCCTCCACTGTGCACACCACGATTGCTTTCCGAACAACCCAACCATCGGTTCCGGTGCCGTTCCAGGGCTGCGGCTCCTCGATAGGCTGCACTTCGTAGCAATGGCGAGCATTGAGCACCACCGCCCAGAACGCGGCGTCATCCCGGGTAGGGCTGAGCCACACCACCTCATCGCGCCGAACACCCATGTCCCGCAGCACGCCGCTGTCGCCGCCAAACCCGCTTCCGTAGAAGCAATCATTGGCGGGATTGCGGGCAGCACCGGCGGTGAGCACGGTTCCTGGGCCCAGCCGGTGGGGGGAGACATGAAACCATTTCTCCGGCAGGACGACGCCCGCCTGGCCGCACAGCGCCTCGATCCTGCGAACCGCGCTCTCAGCGCAGCGGTCACATACCCCGGCAACCCCGACTGCCGCGGGACGGTAAACCGTTCGACACACTCGGCAGGCGGTCGTCATCACGCCGCCGCCGCGTAGGGCCGGCAGCGAGTCCCAGTGGCCCCGATGTCGGCGATGCCGGTGATGTTCACGATTCGCTGTCCAGACGCCACTCGGTGACACCGGACTCCTCGCGCAGATTCCCGCCGACGACCCGGTACCCGAACAGGCAGTTGTCCTCACCGCTGAGCCGTACATACCCGCCTTCGGTGGCGAACGGTGCCAGCGCGGCGAGCACAGTTTCGGTCGCACTGAGCCACTTGTCGTGGTGGTACGAGAGCACGAAGTCGCCGTCGTCGGTCACCTCACATTCAAAGCAGGTGAGGTCTCTGACCGCGGCGACGAGCTTGTCCGCCGGATCGCAGTGCTGATCGCCCCAATTGTCGGTGTAGGCGGAATCGGTGCGGGATTTTTCAGTGACCGCGGCCAGCGCCGCGGCGATGTTGGCAGCCGGCACAACAAAATCCGTGTCGACGGTATCGGCGTAGTAACCCATGTCTGTTGGTCCTTTCAGGTTGTTGCGGAAAGCGTTGTGGAAGCGGCTAGTGCGGTGGACAGGGCCGCGCAGGAGATCGGGTCAAAGCCCCACCGGCCGACCGCGAAGGCGGACTCTCCCACCACCACCACATCCCCCACTGACAACGAGCGGTTACCGCCCGCGCGGTACCGCTCGGTGTAGTCCGAGGCCGCAATGAGATCGCCGCCAATGTTGAGCTGTTCGAACACAGCCCTCAAGATCAAGTAGACGTTTTCCCGGGGATCACCGGTGACGCGCGCATCCAACTCGAACGTCACCGCCAGACGCAACGCTGCGGTGGCTGGGTCGAATCCCCCCGAGGCGCGGGCGTCGGTGAGGTACACCGTCACCGTCACAGCGGACTCCCGGGCCGTCAACTGCCGTGCCATAGCCTCAGTCCTCATCGTTCCAACGCTCACCGGCGAACGCCGGATCAAAGTCACGCGGAGCGGTTCGGGGGTAACGCCGATTGATGTCGTCGATGCGCGGCTGAACCCGCGCAACGTAGGAGTCGCGGTGCGATTCACACCGGGCGAACAGCATCCCGCTGCCACTCAGTGCGGGGTATTCGGCGACCTCACCGTGGCAGCCGTCCGGCCCTTCCAGGCATTCGATGTAGTAGGCCATTCCGTGTTCCTTACTCGTCGCCCGGATGCAGCACACCCGGCCCTTTGGTTGCGTCGGAACGTGTTGTCCGACTGCGCTTTCAGTCTAACGTCACCTACCGACAGAAATTGGTCATGCCGTCGCGGATCGAGGCCAGGGCGGCGGTGTCATCGGCGTTGTACTCCAGCAGCCATCGGCGGGCCTGCGATGCCTGATCCTGCCCGGCCCGCACCGCCTCCAGATAGGTCTGCGACAGCGCACCGCCAGCGTCCTGGGCGCGCCAGGTGAAACCGAAAATCGGGGCGACGACTTTGATGCTGCTGCCGTGCACCGACAAGAAGTTGGTGTTGAACACCTGCTCCAGATCGCAGAACACCCCGGTATCCGGATCGAGAAGATCGTCGGCGGCGGCACCAAGGATGCGGCGCAGGCGGGAGGATTCCGCCGGCGACCAGTGATACACGCGCACGCTGCGCCCGGCAAGCGCGGCAGTGTCACGCAGCCCGCGCACCCAGTGGGCGAAACGCTCCGCGAGGAGGCGTTCACCGGCAGCGTCGTGCACTGCCCAGTCAACAAACGGCACGAACGTTGCGGTCGTTTCGTTGCCGGCGAGTCGAACCCGGGCACCCCACAGGTAGACCAGCCCGTCGGCGCTCCATTCGATGTCGCAGTCGATTTCGAGGTCACCGGCCGGGATCGGGGTGGTGGCGGTGCGAAGCAGGGGGATGCCGTCGCGGATCATCCCTGCGCGGGTGATCGCCCCGGCGAGCCGGGATCGGACATGATCGCGGCCGCGGTGGGAGACCTCGCGATGGTAGGTGTCGAAGACGGCCGCGTCAGTGAGGTCGAGATCGGCCAGCTCGGCGATGGTGGTGACACCCAGGCGGCGCAACGCCACCCATTCGCGGACGTCGAGACCGCCGACCGTCAACGCGACGGAGGGTTCGTCGGGGCCCATCTGGTCAACGCAGGTCTGCTGATAGGGGCACGTTCGGCACTCGGGCTGGCCTACCGGTTCCACGAGCAGCCGGCGGCCTGGCCCGGCGGCGGCCTGGCGGGCGGCGGCGGCCACCTTCACCCGGAAGCCGTGCTCGTGGTCATAGCGTTCCATCAGCGACCGCCGTGCCTTGCCGCGGCTACGGGAGAAGGTGAACCCCAGCGGCTCAGTGAGGTCATGCCAAGTGAACACCCACCCCAGTTCGGCCCCGGTAGCGATGCGGCTGGTGCCCAGCACTGCACCCCACTGAAGATGCGGACCGGGGTGGCGGCCACAGGCCCGCAGCATCGCCGCGTAGTGCGCCAACTGCAGGCCATCAGAGACCCGGTATCCAGTCGCGGCGCTCCACCCGCCCACCTGCTGCCATGCTGCGGGGTCATCCAGGGTGGCGATGCACGCGGACTTTTTGGCCTTGGATTCCAGGGTGCGGTGATGCTTCACATCGGCCGGCAGGTAGCCGCCGGAGACGCCGACAAGAATGTCGGGCCGTCCCTTGCGTGCACCACCGACGTCGTCGGGCAGCCACCCACCCAAAATCATTGGGGCCCCCGCATCCATCGCCGCGACCGTCGCGCAAATCGCCTCCTGGCGGCGGGCGTCGGGATCGACCAGAACCGCACCGGGATGGCGGGCCCGCAGTTCGGCGAACACCTCCGCCTCGAAAGCGATCCCGGCATCGAGGCGGGCCTGATCCTCCGGGGCGGGCACCCAGACGGCCGGCGTGGGCCCGAAATCCAACTGGGTCCGCACCGGGCACTGCTTGGCGGCGTAGCCACCCAGCAGGATCGCACCCTCCGACACATCCATGGCGTTCCTCTTAGGCCGTTCTCCCGGCCGCGATCGGCTGGGCCGCATCCGGAACGTTCCAGCCCTCCCACGGCATCCGGCCGTGCGGGTCGGGCCACACAATCTGCCGCGCCGCCAACACCGCGCCGTAGACGCGCCGCACCGTGGTGAGGTCTCTGGTATCGGCCATGTCGATGACCGCCAACGGCAGTCCCCCGGCCAACTCACCCTCGAGGCGTTCCCCACCACGAAACTCACCGGTGTCGATCATGCGCTGCGCCACCCCGTTGAGGATCGCGCCGCCGGTCACCGGATCCAAACCGTAGATCGCCAACTCGGGCAGCCCCTTGTCGGTGAGACCGACCGTGTACGCGAACGGCACCCCGTCGTCCTGCGCCGTCGGGAACACCCCGATGACCGCCCAACCGTGCTCCCCGATCAACTTCTGCACACTGGCACCGCTCATACCGTCACCTGCGTTCCGGCGGGGAGGTCGGTGACCGTCAACTGCCCGTCAACGTCATAGCAAGAACCGCTGCTTGGCGCACGGCCGTTGATGTGGTTATCCAGGAATGCCGCGAGGGCGGTGGCCTGCTCGAGCGTCAACGCCATGAAGCCTTTCAGCGCGCCGCGCGGCCCCAGGAAGCTCACACCAACCTGGGACGTCAAGGCCCTGTCGTCATGAAAGACGCTGAAGTGCAACTGATCGCCGTAGTCATCGCGGGCGAGAAAAGTGTCCACTTTTAGCTCCGATTCGGTTGTCTCGTCGGCGCGGAGCAGCACTCCGGGCCCTTGGTTGTAGTGCTAGTTACAGCCTATAAGGGAGCACCGACAAGTTCGGCCGGTGCGGCAGTCACGCCGCCGCGGAGTCGACCAGTGCCATGGCCAGCGCTATGTACTGCGCGGGGGTCAACTCCGCTGGCCCCCCGGTGTCCGGATCGGTGCCCGTCAACACCACATCGCCAGCCGGGATCGGGACCGTGTCCTCCTCGAGGTCGCTGCAGTTAAGCAGTAGACACACCGCTGCCCGATTCGGCCGGCGGGTGGGATCGGTGTGCACGGCGTCGAACCACAGCGTGACGCCGTGGGTCAACTGGGCGCGCGCCACGGTGGCGCACCCGATTGCGGTGGCAAGGTCGTCGGCGGCGACGGCGGTACGGATCAGGATGTCCGTTGCGGTGATCTTCAGTGCGGGAACAGGTATCGCCATGCTCATGCCGGAATCAGTCCTCCCAGCCGGGGACGACCCTGACCGGTATCCCGATCTCGGTCCATAACCTGACGACGTGTGGATTGTCGTCTACGGCATGGCGGATGTCATAGCGGCGCGACAGCGCGGCGTGGATCTCCCGTTTCACTTCGTAGTCGGGTCGGAAGTCTCCATCCGCGCGCATCGCCAGCTCGGCGATGGGCCGCGTTACGTTCCGCGCGACCCACGTCGCGGTGAGCTCACGCCACTTCTCCATGCGGGCGGTCACCACGAGAATGCGGTGGCCGGCGTCGGCCATCTCCTCGATCCAGGTGATCGTCTCGGTGATCGGCGGGCATTCGGCCGAGGCGGTGTGAAAGGCGTCGAAGTCGCGCCGCGGCCGCGCCACAAAATGCCGCACGGCAGACACGTCGCACATTGTGCCGTCGACGTCGCAAATGACCGCTGGCGGTTTCACCGCACGGCCTGCTTCCCTCTCTGGAATCGCGGTGCCGGCGGTCATGCGTTGACCTCACCGCGCAGCTGCTGACGCTGCTTGCGGCGCTCGCGCTGACCGGGGTATTTATCCGCCCGATAGGCATCCAACGACCGGGTGGTCAGCTGCGCCGGGGAACGCCCGTTCTCCGTGCGGAAGCGGCGGCGGGCCTTCTCCGCCTCCTGGGCGGCGTGATCCACCGGAGTGGTGGTGTGGCGGCGGTGTGCCATGTTGAACTCCTGCTGCTCTCGTCGGCCGAATCCTCAGACCCGGCCCTTGGGGTGATGCTCTTTTCAGTGTAGGCGGGGGGGGTGACAAGAACCGCTGAGCGGCACCCGCTTGGCGACAGGTACCGATGCCCGCGCTGGTCGAGGTTGTTCCCAGACCGGGCGGTCTTTATCGAACCGCCAGTTCACGGATTTTTGTCGGATGCATCCCAGCCTGCAACGCGGCATCGAGGAGCCGGGCCATCCGGTGGGCCGGGTTCACGGCCAGCGCAGCTTCCAGTGCTATTCCGGCCAGCGGTCCATCCCCGCGGGCGTACGCCCAAAAAGCCGCCAGGGCCAAGCTCTCCGCCCGCCACGGGTCGGGCAGGGTGCGAGACAGTTCGGCCCACAGGTTTTCGAGCGCACCGGATTCCTCGCCGACCACCAGGGCGTAGAGCATGTCTCGCACCGCACCGTCGGTCATCGCACACGCCAGGTCGGCGATCGTGGTGTCGTCGAGTTCCGTGCCGGCTGCGATGCCGGCGGCCGATGCGAGTGTGACGGTGAGGTCACGGCACCGCCTGCCGTTAGCGTCGCCGCGCAGTTCGGTGTCCCGCTTTCCGTTGGCCGCGGCGATGAGATCGGCCAGCGCAGCCGTTCGGGCCGGGTCGGTGACCGCGATGAGGTCCTGCAGATCCTCCCGGCGGCGGTGGAGTCGGCGGCCTTCGAGGACCGCGGCGGCCGCCAGCGGCGAGGACTGGGGATCCTCGACCGGGCCGCTGTCGGCAACGCCGTCGATGCGATGCCAGGTGCCGCCGACGCCGATCACATCCACCACGTGCGCGGCGGACACGCTGATCTCATGGCCCGCGAGCGCACCACCGATCGCTTCACACAGCCGCCCATGGTCGTCTTTGCACATCGGGCACAGTGCCCCGTCGTCATCGACGATCACGATGATCACACTCTCGGCGCCCGCCGAAGCCGCGGCACCGGCCAGCCGGTCGGCGTGGTCGATCAGATCAGCCGACAGATCCGCGCGCAGCACCGCACCCAATCGGCCCTTCTCCACTGTCACCAAGACGAGGGACTTTGCCGGCACGAACCCTAAAACAGCGGGAATGGCCCCGATCAGCGAACCCGGACTGGTGATCCGGAACGACGAATGGCTCACGATGATTTTCCTCCTACATATCGTCGGCACGATCCAGCAGATCGGGCCCTTGGTGGCGCGTGTGCGCTACCGCTCACGCTAGTCGCAGGGTGTGACAACTTTTAGTTACCGCGTCATGGAAGGCGCGGTCCAGGTCCAGATTCCTCCTGTGGGTGGGGATCCTCCGCCAGCAGCTCCCGGGCAGCCTCCGCCAATCGCGCGGCGACGTCGGCCAGGTCGTCGTTAAGTTCGGTCTGCATCGGATCGGCAGTGTAGAAATCGCCGTGATCGCTGATCTTCTGCATGAGCGGCTTATAGCCGTCGTAGACCGCCAGCGCCGACGACCGCCGGCCTTTGTTGTTGTCCTCGCTACCACCGTTCACTGCGCATCCTCTCTGCCTTGTAAGGGGGGCCGGCACACCGATTCATTGCACCGCGTGGACTCGGGTTAGAACTTCGCGGTTGCCAGCACGTCGGTCAACACACTGTGAGCCTGCTCCGCACCTTCCACGTCGGCGGCGGCCAGCACCGCATCGGTCTGGTCATCGACCAGGATCGACAGGTGGCTTCGATGCCGCGACAACATCACGCACAACCGCCCCGGCTTGACGCTGAAATCGTCAGCTACCCGCTTACCGGCCAACGGATGCACCGCCACCACCGCCTGCCGCTCCAACCCCTGCAATGCGTCGGCCGTGCCGACCAACACGTTCGGATGGGTAGACAGCAGGGCACGCACCGCAGCGGCCTGCGGAACGTGCGGCACCACCACGGCCACATCATCATCGGTCAACGGACGAGTCCCGGTCGCTGTGGTCAGTTCAGCACCGTCGATCAGTTCCCGCACCCGCTCCACCGCCGCGCGGATCAACGCCGCATCGGTAGCACCGTTAGCAACCCGCACGGCGCGATGCGACAGTTCGGGCAACACCGCCCCACCGATGCTGATGTGTTCAGCCGGTCGGCGCGATGTGAACGGCAGCGCCGGGTAGAACCGGGACTGCACCAGCCGGGTGGTATCGGGGCCAAGCCGCCAGGTGTATTCCAGCGCAACACTATTGACCAAACCGGGGTGCGCGGCGATCAGCGCGGTCGGGGCAGGAATATGCGGCCCGGTCGCAGATGCCGCCCACCGAGAGGTGTCTCCGGTGACCACCGGGTCAATCTGGCCGGGATCACCGACGCACACCACCTGATGCGCCATCGACCCCAACGCGCCGAGGTCGGCATAGGTGCACTGATACGCCTCGTCCACGATCAGCACGTCGGCCTTGTGCTTCTCGGGCTGAGAAAATAGCCACTTGCTCTTGGTGGCGACTCGCACCATGCCGCCACTATCGGGCCACATCAGCGTGCCACCATCGACCAACGGGCACCCGCCGGTGTCGGGGGTGATGTCTTTGTTACCCCACAGCAGACCGATCTTGCGGTGATCGCACACCGCCGCCAGTCGGCGGGCAATGTCGATTGCCTGGGCGCGGGTCTGCGCCGCGATCCCCACCCGCAACCCGGCCCGGTGCGATAGCGCCGCCGCCAACAATGTGGTTAGTCGAGTCTTGCCTGACCCTGGTGGTGACGGCACACACGTCACCGCATCCCCACTCCACACCGACATGAGCACTTCGGCGCTGATCGGGTCGTGGAGCAGTTCCATTCCCGGCCACGCCACAAGTGCCGGTGCCGCTTTGGGCGATCCATCATCCACCGGAGCAGCAACGGTGTCGGTGGCGGTGGAAGTGGACGAGTCGCCCTCCGTGGCGCGGGGTTTGATGATTCGCACAGCGGCCCTGTCTTTCTCTCATCGACTGCACCCAGCAGGTGCGGCCCTTGGTGGTGTGGCCCCGAAAGGCGACGCCTTGATTCTAACGGCGGGCACCGACAGATTTCGGCCTCAGTGTCCCTCCCCGAGGGAATCGTCGGCCGGCTGCCGGCGGTGAATCGCCAGCGCCAACCCGATCTCGGAGAGCATTTGCCGCTCCGGCACCGCACCGTCGAGATCTCTCAACATCCGCTCAATGAGGGCCGCCTCCGCGGCGGTGAAACGCTCACCGAGGGCCCCGATAACGCCTTCCAGGTCCACCTGGCAATCCTTGCACCACGCGGCGCCCAAGGCCTGGACCGCGCGCCAGCTCATTCCGTTTCTGCCGCCGCGCACAACACATCCAACGGCACATCACGCCGCCGAACGCCGGGGGTCTTACCAGAGGCGATCCACGAATCCCCCCGAAACTGCAACTGCCGATAACGTGCGCGACCCATTCGCACGGTGCGCTCGTTGGGCGGTGCTGGCATGAGAGTCACCCAATAGCCGGGGTTGGGCCGCTGAGCGTAGGTCACCCCGGCGATGGTCAGCGTCAACGCGCCATTGACCGCGTGGGCGGCGTGGACGTGGCCGTAGAACAGTGTGGCGCGGTCGTAGGAGTCCACGCCTCCCGTCCAGCCCACCACATCAGAGCCGACCCGCAGGCGTGAATCCAGGCGCGGGCATTTGATCGTGAAGAACGCTCGCGTCGCATGGATCGTGTCACCGCCGGTGACGTGCCCGGTGTGCACGGCACGATGCCGCCACAGCCGATCCGACAACAGTGCTGCTTCCCACAAATCGGCTGTGTCACAGCGCATCCGGAGGCCCATTGCAGCCACCGCTGGCGGCTCGGGGCGCGTCCAGTCATAGCCCTTCGCGAACCGCTGCGCGGCCATACGGTAGGTGTAGGTGTCGTCCTCATGGATGGTGGCGAGCGCGGGAAGCATGTCGCCCCGGCTGATCTTCGTCGCCCAACCGATCAGGCCGCCGACGCCGTCGCGAACACCGAACGTCCCCCGCCAAAACGAGGCGTGGCGTTCACGGACGGGCAGCGCCCCGGTGATGTACCGCTGGCGGCTATGCGATAGCAGGTTCACCACGGCGTTGCTACCGGGGTATCCGCTGCGATCTACCCACCAGCCGACTACCGCTGACGCGGCCCGCACCGCATCGTCGGGGTGCTGGGAGTGCGCGCGCGCGATCCCAGCCAACACCGCCAGGGTCGCCGCATCAGCAATGACCAACTGCACTGGCTCCCCGGCGGGGTCTAAGTGGGCACCGGCGGCGGCCAAGGCCCGCAGCACCCGAACACCTTTGCCGCTGACCTGCTGGCCGGTCGCGGTGCCCACCGTGGCGGTGGCCGCGCCAGTCGCGTCCTGGTGGGCGTCGGCAAAGATCGCGGTGCCCGCCACCTGGAACAGCGCCCCAGCTACTTTCAGCACCGGCTTGCCCTCGCGGTGAGCGAACAACCGCTGCGCCAGATCGTAGAACTCAACCGTCATGACTTAGACCCCCTGCACTTTCCCGGCGCGGGCGGCGATCTCCCAGCCGTCCTTGAGTGCGTGCGCGGCTGACCCTTCGGCGGGGTTTCCCCTGCCGGTCACATCAGCGGCGCTCAGTCCGGTTCCGGCCAACACCTGCTCGGCGTAGCCGGACAACTCACCGCCCGAATCGTTGTCCGTCACGATGATTGCCCCCTTTACCTCATGTCGTTGAGGGCACCCGCAGGTGCGCTCCTTGGTTGTGCGTCCGCGTAGGGCGCGTCTCTTACGCTACCTGGGAGGTATGACAAGTTTCGGCTACGCGCCGGCGCTTAGACGTGCCGGCCGCTGTGGCGCTGCGCGCAACGAACTGCGGTGTCCTGACTGTCGTGGGCCTGGCGGTGGCAGCGCCACCCCGGGCAGTCAGGGCAGAGGGCGTGGAAGGCGTCGATGCCACACACCCTGGAGGCGACGGCGAACACGGTGTGACCGATCCCCGGCATCGGTTTCCTTTCTGCCAGCTCGGCCCCTTGGCCGGCCGGGCCCGTTCGCCGCCGCCCTTTCCTGGCACGGTGCGGGGCGGCGGCGGCAGGGCGGGTTAGGTTCCCGCCCCGGTCGGGACTGTGACCGTCAGCGCCCATTTAGGCGTGAGGGCTGCTGCCCTGTCGTTGCCGATAACCACGCACACCAGACGCGACTTGGTTGGCGTCGCAGGCCACGGCGTATCCCCATCGGTCGCGACAATCGTCACCGCACCAGAGGGGTTCGCCTTCTCTGCGGCTTCGATGCCGACCCGCATGTCGGTTCCACCGCCGCCGGTGAGAACCACGTCCTCGACCCGGCTGATCCGCTGCGCGGCACCGGATTCTGCGTCACAGGTCAACACCGTCACCCGATCCCCGGTGATCCCGGCAGCCTTGAGGACTCCCTTGATTTCCGACAGCGCGGCCCGCAGATCGGCCTCACTCATCGACCCCGACGTATCGACCACCACCGACACCCGCAGGCGCGGCCCGCGCATCGCCGGGAAAATCACGCCACCGGAACGACGCGACGGCTTGGCGTAGGTGAACTGCACCCGCCCCACCACATCGGCGATAGCGCGGCGCACGATGGAGCGCAGCACCCGATTCCACGGCACCACTGCCGGGGCCAACACCCCTTCGGCCCACCGGCGCACACCGGCAGGCACCGTGCCCCGCCCCGACGACGCGGCCTCACGCACCGCTTCGGCGATCCGGCGGCGAATCATTCCCCCGGTAGCGTCATCAACCCCGGCGTGCCCATCGACTTCCTGCGCGGCAGGCAACTCACCGGGAACTGCACCGCAACCGGCACCCGACCCGCACCCCGGATCGCCCTGACCGTCACCGCTGCCGTCACCGGAACCGCTATCCCCGCCGTTGCTGTTGTCGGGGTTAGCCTGCTTGTCGGCCACCAACTTGTCGTAGTAGACCTCCGCGCAGTCATGGGCGTTACACCCCAGTGCCTGCGGGGTGACCACGCCCTGCGGCAACTCCACCCCCGCATCCAGCAAATCGTCGTTGATCTCGGCATCCCCGGCCAGGTTCCACGAATCGTGGGAGTACGGCTGGGGCAGCATCGCCGCACGGTCAGCGTGAACCCGCAACAGGTGACCCAACTCATGCAACAGCACGCCACCGGCCTCCCGCGCCGACCAGCCACCGACGAGCATGTCCGGATCCATGTAGAGCCGCCAATGCTTGTCCACCGCGAACGTGCCCAGGCCGGGAGCCGCCACCGGCATCAGCGCGAACAGTCCCGCCGCGTAGTACGGCATCTGGTGATAGGCCACCAGCCGCGCAACCCGAAAGGCTTCACGCTCAACAGGATTCAACTCCCGCACCGTCATCGTCGCACTCATGCTGCTTCCTCTCCCAACAGTCCAGCGGCCTTGAGCATCGGCTCAAACTTCCGCATCTCAACCGGGATGCGAACACTCGCAGGCCGGAAAGTCGCCAACGTTCGCGCCGCCGCCGCCGCCATATCAGCCACCCCCGCGTCGGCGGCGGCCCCCAACGGCTTCCACGCCTTGCGGAACGCCTCGACGGTGCCGCGCTGCGCGGCGAGGCTGACCACGCCCTGCAAGATCGCCCACACCCGATCCTGGCGTTCCCGCGCCCAATCGACCATCGCCGGGTTCTCGGTGACCGCCGCCGGATCGGGCAGATCGGCGTTTTCCAGCCACGTCAGGAACTCCAGGCCCGCGCCCTCACCGACGAGGCCGAACACCGCCGTCTCGACGGCAGCGAGATCGTCGGCGCGCAAGTGGGCCAGCACGTCGGCCACCATCGCCCAGGTGCGCCGCGACGGGTAGGCCCGACCACGCTCGTCGGGGTTGTCGGGGAACTTATCCAGCAAGTCCGGGCGGGCGTTGATGAAGCCCATCACGCTGGCGGCGGTGGCCGACCGGCGCTCACTGCTGGCGACCACCGCGCGGGTAGCGGGAACGGTTTTCCACGCCGACGCCATGCCGGTCAGCCAGTCCTCAACAGACGGCTCAAAGGTGATGTGGCAGAACCGATTTGCCATCGGCGGTGCCAGGTCGTAACCACCAGCGGCAATGTCGGGCGGGTTCGCACCGGCGACAACCCGAACACCGGCAGGCAAGGCCAGTTCACCGACGACACGGTCGAGCGCGACGGTGAGCATCGGCCCCTGCACGCTCTCGGGCACCGTGGTCAGTTCGTCCAAAAAGACGTAGCCGCAACCACTTTCAGCGAGGCGCTTCGCCCACGCCGGGGGTTCGCGGCGAACGCCGCTACCGTCAGCCGCGAGGTAGGGCAACCCACCGATCTCGGCAGGCTCGTACTGGCTGCCCAACACAACCTCGCAGGGAACTGCCTGCGCTGCGGCAAGACCGCGAATGAGCGAGGACTTACCTTTACCCGGCCCACTGATGAGCAGAGCGGGGACGTGCGCCATGCCACAGGCGTCGATCACGGTGACCGTGGTGTGCATATCGGCCATGCTGTTAACCCTCCTGGGTTCTCGTCGGAACGATCCTCAGACCGTTCCCTTTACGGGGTGCAACCGGTGTTCGCGGCTACGCCACTAACCCTAGCGGAGGGGTCTGACAAAAAACGGCGCCCACCGACACACCCACGCCACGCAGCCACAATGGCGGCGGTGACGGCGGTTAGCCGCCGATATCGAAGTCCAGCGGATCGCCGTTCGCGACGGCGTTGAACACCACCTCGAGGTGGGCGTCGAGGATCCGGCCGGCAGCATGACCGGGCTCAAGGCCCAACGACCGCAAAACGTTGTAGAGCTCCCGGTCTCCGATTTCCTTGTCGCGGTGCAAAGCGATCACCGCGACCAACGCCTCGATGACCCGGCGCGGACCCAGCGGATATTTCGACCACACCGGGCCGGCCCACACCAACGCCTCAGCCTCGGTCCTCTGCACGCGGTCAATGGTCTGTTTGACATCACCACGGAACCGGCGCGCCACCCGGGCACGGTCACTATCAGGATCCCCCGCCGCCGCCATTTCAACCTCGGCGTCCAGCTGCCAGCGCTGCAGCATCGCGAGGATGTCAGACCGTCGATCACCGGCGAAACCCACACCCCGCCAAAACATCGTCCAATTCGACTTGTAGGCAGGATCTTTCGGATACTGCGGCTGCAGATGTGAGCGGATCAACACTGCGGCCGCATCAGAGTTCAAGGCGGCGCCCAGCCAGTTCAAGTCGAGCTTGCCCTGGTCGGTGAGGCCGAAATCGACCGGATTCGCCGGCGGTAACCACGGTGTCTCATCGGAAAACTGTGCCGGCACCGTCTCATCTTTGCATCGCCGGCCCGTTGGGGACCGCCCCGCGCGCCGAAGTCGCGCATATCGGTACATGTGGGGGTTTTCCGCGACGGTCATCGGGTAAGTCCCGCCAGTGCGAGGCCGACCATGATGCCGGTGAGTAACGCGGCGCACGCGAGGACCGCAACCCAGCCCTTGTCCAGGGCGCGCCCCGCCGGGGCGGGCACCCGCTGCGCCCAGAAATCGCGGATCCGGCACAGCTCGGCCGCATCGTCGGGCATGGTGGCAATCGCTGACTGCACAAACCTCCACCGCACCCCGAAGTGCAGCATCTGATAGGCGACCTGGGCGCGCAACGCATCCTCTTCGAGGTAGACCGCCGCCGTGACCGTCGGGGCGAGTTCGTTGGCGACGACGCCGGGCTGCAACAACTCCGCCACGACGGGGCCGGGCAGGCCGGCGGCGGCGGCGATCTGATCTTCGGTGAGCAGCATCAGTGGTGTCCCTCGGTGTGGTCGGCGCCCAGGTGTATGTGTGGTGCACCCGGGCCGCGGTTGTCGCCGCCCGGGAACGGGGCGGCGCGGCACAGCCGTCGGGGTCATCCGATTCCCAACCGAAGCGCATCGGCGAAGATGCCGCCGACATCGAGGCCTTCCCCGGTGATCTCACTGAGTGCACCAAGGACGGGAGGGGCCGCCGGGTGGCGCAGCACCCGCGCCGACCGGGTCACCGCGAACCCGTCACCGACATGCAAGAACAGCAGCACCTCCACACCGTCACGCTCGGCGTCGAAGTCCGGTCCAGCGCCACCGGCGAGGCCCCCGCAATTCACGTCGGCCGCCCCGGCGAATTCGCGGGGCACGAATGCCTCCCACGCCGATGCGCGCAGCAGTGCCTCCACTGACCGGGACGCTTTCAATGCGATCTGGATGGACAGTGCGGCCGATGCCTGCGTGGCCGGCATCCGAAGATGACTGATGTGCCGTTTCCCATCAGCATCGACATGGAACAGGGTGGTCGGCCACTCGCCGGTCGGGCGACGAAATGACTGGCCTTCCAATACCGCGGCGGCGTGGGCGAAGTCCATCAAATTGGCATGAGTGGCCGCCGGCCGCGTATCCCGGAACCGCATTACTCGGCCCGCTTACTAGTGGTGGTGATGGCCATCATCAGAGGCCCCTCTCAGTCATCGGTCGCATGCGCACACACGACCCTTTGGGTGGCGTTCAGGAATTGACCCTGGACGCAGTTCTGAGTCTATTGCCGGTGTCCGACAAAAAACCGGTCGCGCCACCACGGGCGGCAAATAACCGACCGGCCACCGAAAATCTGCTTATATATGCGCAGATATAACGGGCTCATCAGGAAGGCATCCCCACCGTGACGAATTCCACCACCGCGATAAGGATCGCCCTCCTCGCCGCTGCTGCCGCGGCCTGCGCCTGGGCCACGCCGACGGCCAGCGCCGAACCCACCCAGGCCGATCTCGGGCAGCCGGCCCAACTGGGTGCCGGAAGTGACGCCCAACGGTGGACCGTCTCCGCGCTGCGCCCCAGCAGCGACGCGCTCCCCTACCAGCCCGTCGGGAAATTGTGGGAAGCAACCGCGACCGGCCAGCTCGGCGGCGGGGGAATTCCGGTCATCCCGGGCTTCACCGCACGCTCCGGCGCCGCCGCCTATCCCGTGCTGTGGGGGGTGGCCTCCCGGCAGGGCATCAACCCGGCGTCGCTTCCCCCGGGCGGGGCGGCGACCGGGAAAATCTACTTCGACGTCACCGCCGGGTCTCCTAACGCGGTCGTCTACACCGCCGACGGTCAGGACATCGCCGTCTGGGTCCAGCCCGCACCCCCGCCCGCGGCAGGCGGGATGCCCTACAGCCCGCCGCGTGCGGCCGCACCGGCACCGGCGGCGGTTCCGGCCGCGCCGGCTGCGCCCGCTCCCGCCGCTCCCACCGCTCCCGCTCCGGCCGCGACGGGCAGTTCCGGAACACCCTTGCCGGCGACCGGAAGTTCAGGCACCCCGCTACCCGCCGAGGGAACCACGACCACCCCGACGCCTAGCCCAGCAGCCGCGACACCCACGGCGCCCGTCACGACCGCCACCCCACCGGCCCCGGCGAGCACCACCCCCGCGGCTCCGGAAAGCACCACCTCTGCTCCTCCGGCGGCGAGCACTCCGGCCCCGACTAGCCCCGCGCCCGCGAGCGCGACGGTGACGCCGCCACCCACATCGACCACCCCGGCCGGATAACGCCGCGCGGTTCGCGAGATCTGAAGGGCGCGCGCATGCCACCTGCTATCGGCAAATCGAACGGTCTCGGGTTCGGACACGGCAGTTTGATCGCCTACGAAGACGGCACCGTCGAGTACCGCCAAACCGGGAAGTTCCTGCCCGCGTTCAAAGTTCGGGTCGCCGACGTGATCGGCTTCTCCGTACGGCGGGCAACGCGCGACGACAAGAAACGGCTCGAGGCGACGGCCCTCCAGCAAGTGCTGATCGTGCAAGGTTCGGGCACAACCTTGGCCGAGGTCGCGGTCAACTCGGGCACCGCGGAGAAAGTCGAGGAATGGTTTCGGGCGCATCCGGAATTCGGGCGCGCTCTGGCCTCGCCGTCCCATCCGGCTCCGGTGGTCCGCCTCGTTGACGCCGCCGCCGATGCCCGCCGCGTGATCGAGCTCCTCGGCGGCCAAGTGTTCCACCTCACCGGAACCGACCAGGCCTCCCAGCAGGCCCTCGCCGACGCCTCGGAGCGCTTCACCGCGGCCTCCTCCCAGATCGAGCGGGCCACCACCTCCGAGCAGGCCATCTTGGCCCGAAAGAGCGCGGTGGAGGGCCTCTACTACGTGCGAGCGGCCCGCATCGCTATGGGGCTTGACCCCGGGCCGGATCTGGAACCCATTGCCGCACCCCATGCAGGCGCGGCGGTCGCCGAGGACCGCCAGATTCCCGTCCCCCCCACCGCGCCTGCACCGCACCACGTGGCCGCTGTCTCTGTTGCCGACGAACTGATGAAACTTGCGCAGCTGCGCGACGCCGGCGTCCTGACGCCTGAGGAGTTCCAGACACAGAAGGCCCGACTGCTCGGCTAACTCGGAGAACCGCGTCAGCTGTGGGTGGTCCACCAGTCGTACATCGCCTGCATCGACGGTCCTGTGTCGGACTCTACGACCGCCAACAGTGTTCGGGCGTCATCGGTCCAGGCGATCAAGGCCGTCTCCTGCCGAGTCCCGCAAAACAACGTCCCGGCCGGAACCTCAGGCGCCGCATTCCGCCGCCAGGGTCCCGGAGACTGAATCCGGCCCGGACAGATCTGCTGCTCCGATCCCGCCACGGTTTGCGCGAACACCCGTTGCAGGCCCCCGGTATCGGCGAACAACGTGAACGTCGCCCGCTGCGGGCCGCCGACGTCGGCGTTCGGTCCGCACTCCAGCGCGGCCAACGCCCCCAACGGAACACTGTCCGCCGGCTGACACACGCCGGGCCCGTAACCCGGCGGCAACAGTTTCAGCACCGCCTCGGGTTTCTCCACCGGCGCCACCGCAGTAACCGGGGTGGGAGTTGTTGGGGCCGGCGCAGCCGACACCTGCGTGCTGGCCGGCAGGGGCGGCGGGTCCTCACCAGACCCGGATCGACCGAACCACACCACAACGGCCCCGGCGGCCAGGACCGTGGCCGCACCAGCCGCTATCCACACCGGGCGGCGGCGCGCCTGCCGCGGCGGCCCGGCCACCGCGCGAGGCGAACGCCGGTCGTCAGGTATCTGCGGTGCATCACCGATTGGCGTCTCCGAGCGACCCGCCGGCGGTGCCGGCTCGTCGGGGTGGTCGTCGTCGATCTCCCCGAACGCCACAAAATCGAGAAGGAACGGGTCGATGACCTCCGCGGTGCGCAACGCCGGATCGAGCACCGGGGCGATCTCGACACCGAATGCCCGCATGCCGTAATGCGGCACCTGGCCACGCTCAGCGGGCCGCAGGATCACCTGGTTAATGTCCGCACCCCGATACCGGATCGGGCTATCCAACACCGCGTAGAACAGCTCACCGGAGCCGTCCGCAGCTGCCCGAATACCGGTGGTGTTCCCTCCCACCGGAAGGGCGGCGCGAACACCACCCGATGGCGACCGAAGCATGGTGAGAATGAACCGTGACACAAAGCCGAGTTTAAACCCCGGCCTTGTGCGTCCGGGTTTCGCGACAGGACTACTCGGTACAACGACGGTGCGGTAGAAAGCCGAATCGAGGACGGCTGAAAGCAATCACCCTTATCGTGAAGCACATGGGGGCAACGGCGACGATTCGGCGGCTGACCGCCTGCTTCCCGGCAGCTTTGTTGGTGTTGGGAGCACTGTCCCCGCCAGCAGTTGGCGATAACGATCCGATCATTACAGGCAGCTTGGAGCAGTGGACAGACGCGATTTGTGTGATGGCCTCACTCGACGCATCGCAGTTGCGGCATTGGTTGCCGCGGGCTGATGACGGCGGGCGTTGCTCAAGCCGTCCCGACATCGCGGGTTCCTACATGCCGGTCTTCTTCGGCATCTACGACTCCGAGACCGACCTCGGTTTCGACGCCAACATTGGATCCGATCGACGCGGCTGTTGTGGCACCGGCCCATTTGCTTTCGGATTCACCCCAGACCGGCAGACGTCGTTCCTGTTTGTCACCAACAGAACTTTCCCCATATCTGGTCTTCGTCCGCTTGAGCGCTTCGGCTTCATAGCGGCCCGCCGATGACACGTGGGCACCGGTTTTTTCCGCGGAAAAACACGGTTCCGCTACCTAGAACGGCGGTTCGAGTTGGGTGTCGCGGTCGATGGCCGTGATCACACGGTCAGCCTCCTCAGAGCAGATTCCGACGGTCTGCAACATCTCGGTCGCGGACCGGCGGCGGCGCTGCACCAAATCGAGGGCCTGGCGTTCGGCGAGGGCGGAGCGGTCCGCTTCGCGTTTAGCCGCCAGCATGCCCCGGTAGGCCTCCCGGTAACCACCGGTGTCGAAGTCGGATCGGTCGCCGTACTCGGCGCGCATCTGCTCGACGTCGCGGTTTGCGTCGCGATACCAGCGGTGTGCCCGGGAGGTCGGCACCATCAGGTCGGCGGCGTGCTTGCTGGCTTCCCGATACAGTTCCAACTCCCGGCGTTCAAGAGCAAGAACCTCTGCGAGGGCGTCAGCGAAGCGGGCGTGGGCGTGCGACGGGCAGCGGCGCGGCCCACCCGGTTCGTTGCTGGATCGGCACATGGTTTAGGCCCCGACCTTGGCAGCGGACATCAGATCGTCTGCGGCGGTTGTGATTTTGGTGACGGTGTCGCGGTGAAGACCGATGCGGCGGGCGATGGTGTTGGGGGCGGTCCCCAGTTCCCATAGCTGCAGCGCCTCAACCACCTCGGTGACGGTTTTGGTGGTGACACCATCGCGTACCAGTGTTTCGGCGACATCACTCCAGTCGGTAGCCGCTGCGGTCACGTGCGCCGCCGGCCGCACCGGGGAGTCGGGGCGGCGACGATGCCCGTTGAGGCTCGTTACTTCGTCGTGGCCCTTGGGTGTACTCGTCGGTGGTAGTGCCTTCGCTGCCGGGGAGACAGTCGCCGTGTGTGATGTGGGCGGCTCGGAATCGACGGCCATACGGCGTCGGGTCAACGACAGCAGTGCGAGCGTGGACTGGGCGATGGATACGTCAATGGACAGCGGCCACAGCCAGGCGATGCTGCGGCGCACACCGGCATTGACCGCCAGCTCCCACAAGGCGTCGAAGCTCAATGCGAACGCGCACCCTGCCAGTCCGATGGTCATGGCCAATGCCGACCAGTAGATTGGGCCCGTGCTGCGGGTGCGGACCAGCAGTCCCACCGAGTGGGTGGCGGCCAGAAGCACGATCGGCGGGACCATCGCCACCGCGGCAGCCACCGTCACCAAGGGGCCGTTGCCGACTTTGAGGATGGCGTGGGTGACGTTGCCGCCGACAGATGCCGCGGTGGCCAGGATCAGCACAGTCCAGAAAAATCGCGTGGCGACCCGGTCGTCATCAGCCCGGCCAACGGGGGCATCACCGGTGAATCGTTGGTCTGCGGGGGCGGTCACAACAGTCACGGCATTAACCGTGGAGCCTCACTGGAACGTTTTCAAGACCACTTGGAGTTGCGACGCCGCTTCAGCCTTAGGGCTCTGCGGTGAAGACGCCGTTGGTGATGCGGAATTCCCCGGTGGGCGCGGTGCAGTTGACGCTGTTGCCGGGCAGGGTTGTGCACGTGAACTCCCCCACCGTAATCCGATGATTGGGCAGCATCGGCCTACCCTTCTGCCCGGCGCCTTCAGCGATGCTGGGTTCAGGACCTGCGGGCGGTTCGATGCGAATCGTCTTTGGCGGGCCTATGACCGGCTCATAACCGTCGGGCGGATCGCTGCTCACCTGCGGTGTTCCTGGCGGGAATTGCGTTTCGCACCAGAGGCTTGCGCTGATTCCATTGGGCACGTGGAGGGCGCACTCGCGGAACGGGGAAATGGAGTAGGCGAACCGGTAGAGACCCGACCACAACATGTAGGAGGCGGGGTCGACATCAACCACGGCGGCGGGGGCCTCCTCGACCGAGGTGGACTTTTTGGGGCAATCGACCGTGACATCGGGATCTGAGATGGTGTCCAACCAGCGCCCGTATGTGCCGGGCCCTGCAGCGGTGACAGCAGCACACAACTGCTCTTTGGAAGTGCCGGCAATTCGGTACACCGCGTAGATCGGGTTTCCGTCGTCGCTTTGTTGACGCAGCGATGGGCAGGACAGATCGGTACGCAGATATGAGGCCCCAGGGTTGTTCGATAGTGCTCGCGCAACATCGTCGCGGTACCGACCGGGTGTGTAGGCGGAGTCGAGCACCACGATGCCGGAGCCGTCGCAGGCCGGCCGGCTGATCGGAATGTCCAAGCCGAGGTCGGGATCCCCGATGGAGGGCACCGCCGCGATGCTCGGGGCAGGCTGTTCACCGCTACCGGGTGCAGCTGCACCGACAGCTCGATCCGACGGGGCGCTGGGCATGTCGTTGGTGGCCCACGGTTTCCACACCAGCAGCCCGGCTACAAGAACAGCGGCGGCGGCGAGGGCGGCAGGCCGGATCCACCGGGGTCGTGTCGGTGCCGGGGTGGCCGTGGGCGCGGGAGCGGGAGGTGGGGCTGCGGCGGGTGGCGGGACGGGGGCCTGCTGGGTGGGCGCAGTCGGTGATATCGCCGAGGGGTTGCCGCCTGCTGCCGCGGCGAAGGCTTCGGCGAAGTCGGCGCAGCGGGGGTAACGCTCCGCGGGGTTCTTGGACAACGCCTTGGCCAACACGGCATCGAGTGCGAACAGGTGCGGATGGCTGGCGGACAATTTCGGAGGTGGTGCGGTGAGGTGACGGCTGATCGCCGCGACGGGGTTGGTAACAGGAAACAGTGGTGTCCCGGTCAACAGATGGTGAGCAGTCGCGGCGAGGGCGTATTGGTCGGCGCGCCCGTCCATGACATCGCCATTGAGTTGCTCAGGCGCGGCGTACGCCACAGTTCCCAAGGTCATGTTCGTCGCGGTCATCCCAGCGGCGTCAGCCAGCTCGCGGGCGATGCCGAAATCACCGAGGAGCACCCGGGTGTCTCCACCGGAGTCCGGGGAGCTGATGAAAATGTTCGCGGGTTTCACGTCGCGATGCAGCAGTCCTTGACCGTGGGCGTAGTCCAGGGCGGAGGCCACCGCGGTGACGATCGGGACCACCGTGGCGGCCGGCATCCCAGCGGGATACTTCCGCGCCAGTTGGCGGGCGGCGTCCTCGCCGTCGACGTAGGCCATCGAAATCCACAGTTGCCCGCCCGTCTCGCCGCGGTCGCGCACCTCGACGATATGGGGATGCCACAGCCGGGCGGCCAGGTCGGCTTCCCGGGCGAATCGCTGCCGGTAGTCGGGGTCATGAGACAACTCCGGGGACAGCACTTTCAACGCTTCCCGGCGCGGCAAACGAGGATGCTCGACCAGGAACACCTGCCCCATCCCGCCGGCGCCCAATGGGCGGATGATGCGGAACCCGGCGAACCGGTCCCCCGTTGCCATCCCCACTATCGGATCGTAACCGGTCGCACCTCGCCTCCGCGGCGGGTGAAAGACCGCAGGTGTAACGCGGCAGCACCGGCGCACTGCCATGTTCTACGCTCGGCCCTATGGGGGGAACCCACACCGACAGGCGGGCGTGTCACCGATCGGGTGTTGTGCTGACTTGCCTTGCCCTGGCTGCGGGGTGCGCAGGTGAGCCGATCGTCCTGGACGGCCGGGCGGTCTCGATGCGCTATGACCCCAACCGGGTAGCAGGGTTGGCTGTCACCGACGGCCCCAACGGACCCCGCATGACACCACCGTCAGCGGTGGGTCGCGTCGTCAACACCGACGATGGGGACATCGACCGGTTAGCGCTCCTCGCTGTGGAGGACATCGAGGATTTCTGGACGCAGAACCACCGCACCCCGCTGCCCGGTGAGTTCTCTGCGGTGTCGGAGTTAGTCTCCATCGACCCTGGGGCATCCGGGCCGCAGATGTGTGGCGCCCAACCCAGCGAGTTCGAATTCAACGCCGCCTATTGCCGAACCGCCGACGTCATCGTCTGGGATCGGATCGGGTTGTTCCCGACCGCCGGGAAGTTCTTCGGCGACATGTCGATCAACGGAATTCTTGCCCACGAATACGGCCACGCCTTGCAACAGAAGGCCAGACTCGGCGACGACGACACTCCCCTGTTGATCAGCGAACAGCAAGCCGACTGCTTCGCCGGGGTGTACCTGCGGTGGGTCGCTGAAGGTAACTCCCCCCGGTTCGCAATCAACACCACCGACGGGCTGGACAAAGTGCTCGCCGGGGCGATCGCCATCCGGGACCGCCCGCCGGACTTCAACCCGTTCGGACTGCTCTCGGTGGACGCCACGCACGGAACGGCCCTGGACCGGGTCTCCGCGATCCAGCAAGGCTTCGACCTCGGCACCGCCAGCTGCACCCGCATCACCGCAGCAGAGATCAGTGAGCGCCGCGGCGACATCCCGGCCGCCTTGTTCGATCCCGCCGCCGAACAAAGCGACATGGCAATCACTGAACAGTCGGTGTCCGCCCTCATCGACGACCTCAACGGCATCTTCGCCCCCACCGAACCGCCAACGCTTCGATTCGGTGTGTCCTGCGGCCCAGGCCCCACCGCGTACTGCACCGACACCAACACCGTGGAGGTCGATCTTGACCAACTCGCCGACATCGGCACCCCGGCCAGCGAAAGCCAACAAGTCCTGCTCCAGGGCGACAACTCGGCAATCTCAGTGGTGACCTCCCGCTACATGCAAGCCGTGCAACAACAACGAGCAGTGTCGCTGAACGGAGACATCGCGGCAATGCGCACCGCCTGCCTGACCGGTGTCGCACAAAGCAAAATGTCAGATCCGGCGCTGACAGCCGACGGTCTGGCACTCGGCGCCGGCGACCTCGACGAAGCAGTCTCGGGACTTTTAACCAACGGTATCGCGGCCAGTGACGCCCAAGGACGGGCAATACCCTCCGGATTCACCCGAATTCTCGCATTCCGGTTAGGCCTGTCCGGCGACACCGAACGATGCTTCAACCAATTCCGGTGACCCAATGACCGATAGCCCCGAACCCGAGAAAACCCGCGAGATACGCCCACCCCAGCCTGATGGGCCAACCCGTAACATCCCCACGCCACCACCGGACCGGCCCACCCGGGAAATCCGGGCACCGCAACCCGAGCGACCGACCCGAAACATTCCCACACCAGAACGGCATCCGAACCCACCACCGCCAGCACCCCGGCGACCGACCCCACCTCCTACGCCACCCGCCGGCGCTAAGGTGCCACACCCTTCCGAAGTTCCGTGGTGGCAGACCATCAACCGCGACACACCAACACCGGCGGCATCGGCCAAACCCCCACCGCCGCAACGCGCTTCTCCCCCGCCGGCGCCCAACCCGCACCCTGCCAAGGCAGCGACGCGGCGACCGGTCCGGCCAAAAGTCAGACCGATTCAACCATCGCCGACCCCTGTGGTTGTGCCGCCGAGCCAATCGCGCCGCGCACTACTCCTGGGCAGTGGCATCGCCGCAGCAGTCGGCGCGGCAGTCGCAACCGGCGCAGTTCTTGCGAAAAATAAAACTCCCGCCGCCGTTCTAGACGTGACAGATGCGCAGCGCGGCGTCGAGCTGGTCCTGCGCGACCGAGTCGATGGCTACGGATTAAGCGACATCGGCCCAGTCCTGTGTAACGACGGCCGTAATCCTGCCGTCGAACAGGGAACTGGATTCGAATGCACGGTGACCGTTGAGGGAGTGCAACGCCAAGTCAGCGTGATATTCCAAGACAACCAAGCCACCTACGCCGTTGACAGGCCACGGTGAGATGACCGATCACTGCAGCACAACGCCGCACTGCCGATATAGCCCCCGATAGGCTGCCCTCTGTGACACTCGGCGTGGGTGAGGTATTCGCCGGATACACCGTGGTTCGCCAGATCGGATCCGGCGGCATGGGCGAGGTCTACCTCGCCTCACACCCGAGACTGCCCCGGCGGGAAGCCCTTAAGATACTGCGCACCGAGATTTCCTCCGACGAGTCGTTCCGGGAACGCTTCGTCCGCGAAGCGGATTCCATCGCCGCTCTCGAACACCCAAACATCGTCACTGTCCATGACCGCGGTGATACCGACGGCCGATTGTGGATCGCCACCCAGTTTGTCGATGGCACCGATGCCGCTGAACTGCTGCGGGACCATCCCACGGGAATTCCGATCAAGGACGCAATAGCCATCACCACCGCCATCGCCGACGCCCTCGATTTCGCAAATCACCACGGCCTGATCCACCGCGACATCAAACCCGCCAACATCCTGCTGGCCCACCCCGGCTACGACGGCACCCGACGCATCTACCTCGCCGACTTCGGTATCGCCCGGCCCCTCGAAGACCCAGTTGGACTTACCGCCACCAACTTCACCCTCGGCACCTTCGCGTACGCAGCGCCAGAGCAACTCAATGGCGATTACCTCGACGGGCGGGCCGACCAATACGCCCTCGCCGCCACCGCCTATCACCTCCTCACCGGGACAACACTGTTTCCTGTCACCAACCCCGTCGCCGCCATCAGCCGCCACCTCACCGCACCGCCTCCGAAACTGTCCGCCCGCCATCAGCACTTGGCCCCGATGGATGACGTGTTGGCCAAGGCGCTGTCGAAAAACCCCGCCGGCCGTTACCTGCGCTGCGCCGACTTTGCCCGCGCATTGGCCGAGGCGGCCGGCGGCACCACCTCGGCGATATCTCCGACCGCGCCCACTCAGCAGGCCCCCATAGCGCCACAACCGGAACGCATCCCTGAGGCCGGCCTACGGACGTCCGCCCCTAAACCAGCGGCGTCGAAGTCACCGGCAAAGCCGCCGCACCAAGAGTTCGTTGCTCCTGGCCGGTCCCGCAAAACCGCCACACCGCCAGATCGTTTTGACCCAGTGGGTGGTCCTGAGTCGGTAGGCAGGAAGCGGGGCCTAGTCGCAATCGCGGGTGCGGGCGCAGCGGTCGTCGGGATCGTCCTCCTTATCCCCCTAGGGATCGACACCGGATCCTCGGAACAGAACCTAGAAGCGGCGCGCACAACGCCATCGAGTCAACAACCGCCAGTTCCGCTCACCACCAAGGCAATTCCGTCAGTAAGCACATCCACAGTGGCGGGGACGGCTGGCCCGACAACCCCGGCTGCCGCATCAGAGCCAACGTGGTCGCAGGATGCCTACAGGTACGCACTCCCGGGTTGCTATCAGACCGACAGTCCACCACTGGAGCGACCCGCCGTCTTACCCTTCCAAACCTGCGCTGATGGATCCCAGCGCCTCGAGGCGATGTCGTGGAGTTCCTGGGGACAAGCAGGAGCACAAGGGACTGGGACATTTAGCTTCAAGGTGTGTGAACCAACCTGCGCTCAAGGCCATCGCGCGCAATACGGCGTGACCGTTTCGGCGTTCAATCCCGCACCGGCGCCATACAACTCGGGTTGCCCCACCGACGTGATGTTCTACAGCGAGATGATCGTCGCCTTTCCGGCGACTCCACCAACTGACATCGCTGTCGAAACCACCTACCTAGGAAGACCTGCGATCCGCTTCACGACGTCGCCGGATGCAGGCCCAAATAGTTTTCTGGGCAACCAACTCTGCTACTGAAATTCGGCTGGAATTACGGAAAACGACGGCCATAGCCGCCGGTGGTCGGACCACCGGCAACGCCATCCCGCCTCAACGCCACGATGTTCGCCGCGGAACGCGTTGGGGGAGGGCACGGTGTGCACCAAGGACGGTCGGGTGACCGCCAAGCCTAAGTGGGCTGCGGGACGGGTCGGCCCATGCTCTTGTAGATGTCCTCGATCAGCGTGATGCTCTTCTCCGAGAGCGCGTTGTTGGGGTCGATCTCCAGGGCGTCGCGGAACATGCCGAGCGCCTTCGGATACTTATCCTTGGGAGCCAGCGCCGGATCCAGCATGATCTTCTCGGCTTCCTCGGCAAACTGCTGAGCCTGCTGCTGCTGCTCCGCAGAGACCGCGGGGGCGGAAGCGTCTGCCGTCGCACCGTCGCCGGGTGCCACCGGCATGCTCGACTCGGTCGCCGTCGGCGCCTCGGCCTTCTCGTCCTCAGTCACGGCGGTGCTGCAGCCGGCCACGATTAGGGCGGCGCAAGCCCCCGCGAGAAAAAGCCTCACACGGATTGCCATCTGGCCATTATGGGCTAGGCGGCCGGGGGCCGGGGCAACGACGTCGCTGAACTCGGCCCGGTTGTCGGCTCACTTTGTCCAACGGGGGCACACGCCCAAGGTCATGATGCGCGTTGTTGTCGGTTGTCGTAGGCGCGGATGGTGGCGGCGGGGAGTTTGCCGCGGGCGGGGACGGGGTAGCCGTTGTCGCGGGCCCAGCGTCGGATCAGGTGGGTGTCGTGGCGGGGGCGAGGTCCGCCGCCGGTGCGGCGGGCGCGGGCGATCCACGGCGCCAACGCATCTCGTAATGGTTGGTCGTCGGTGAGGTCGATTTCGAAAGACACTCCGTCGATGCCGAAGGTGATGGTGGTGGCGCCGGGTTGGCCGGTGAGGTCATCGACCAGCTCGACGGTTACGCGTTTGGCCATCGCAGTGTTTCCTCTTCGGGGTCGGGTTCACGGTCGGGTTCACGGGTGGGGTTGGGCGGCGGTGTGGGTGTCGTGCTGAACGGGGGTGCGGCGCTGCGGTAGCCGGTGGTGGTGGGCCGGTTCGGCGGTGGCGGCAGATGACTGGCGGTGGGGGCTGGGGTGCGGTTGTGCCGGCCCTGGTCGCGGGGTTCGGTGTTCACCGCCCGGGCTGGCGGGGGTGTTTGGCCCCAGCGGGCCGCAGGCGGGGCCGCGGGGCGGGGGGCGGCTGCCGCGGGTGCGACGTTCCGGGCGGGGCGGGGGCGCCGTTCGGGGGCCGCGGTGGTGACGCCGAGCAGTCGGCGTTCTTCATGGCTGGGCAGTGAGCGGAGTTGGGCGGTCAAACCGGTCGACACGGTCATCGTGAAGTTGAAGGTCTCATCGAGGTCGGTCAGGGCGATGTCGGCGGGGTGGGAACCGTCGCTGGTCAACACGGCGACCGCGGGCACGTCGAGGGGCATGGGGCCGTCGATGACCAGGATCGTGTCGGCGGGTAGATCGTCGGGCACCCCGGCCAGAACGGCGCTGCCGGTGGTGGCGTTGGCCACGATCGGTGACCACGTGGCGGGGTCGGCGGTGACCACGATCAGCGGACGGCCGGTGGCGGTGGCCCGCAACGCGACCTGGCGCAGCAGCAGCGGGCTGGGGATCGCCACACTGATCGGGGCGATCAACGGCAGGTGCACCGCCGATTTCGTCGCGGTGGGCAGCGCCCCGATCACCGGCCCGGTGGGCCCGAACGCAATGACCGGGTCCTGCTTTGCCAGCGAACTCCACGGCAGCGGCGCGTCGTGGGGCAGGGATCCGATGCGGAACTGCCGCCACGCCGCCCGCTGCACCCCGTGGAGCGGGCCGAGCCGCGACACCGGCGGGGCCGGGGCGGCAGCGGCGGTTCGGTAGCGCACCAGCGCGGCGATCTGGAGGTGTCCGGTGTCGTTGTGCCGCAACCGAATCAACGTGGTGACGTCACGGGCCATCGGCCAGGTCCACCACTGGGCGGCGTCCTCGGCGATGTGCGCCGGGTCGGCGTAGTACACCCCCGCTGAACTGTTGCGGCCTTGCAGATGCTTCCAGTGATCGGCCAGGGGCGGGTCGGCGTGCAGGGCGTCGTTGACCGCGTTGATCTCCGCGGCGGTGGCCGGGCGGGCATCGAGGCCTTCCGCGGCCAGCGCGTCGGCGGCGCGCAGGCACGCCGCGGCCGCGGTGCGTCGGGGTGCGTCGGCGCGGACCGAGCGGCGGGTGATGGCGTCGACGTTGTCGAGCATGCCGATCCGTAGCACCAGCCAGCTGGTGCGGTCGCTGGCGGCTGGGACCGGGCCGAGCATTTGTTGGTACAGGTCGGAGAATCCGCCGGCGGCGCGCACCCCGATGGTGATGAGGTCGAGGGATTCCAGGTTGATGTCGGCCAGGCGCAGCAGTTCGGCCAGCCGGGCCACGGTGATGGTGTTGGTGGTGCGTTCGTCGGAGTCGGTGACCACGGTGGGCGCTAACGGGTCCGGGTCGAGGGCGATCATGGTGACCAGCCGGTCGTGGTCGAGGACCACCCCGATGTCTCCAGCGCCGGCGACGGTGATGTCGATGACGGCGGCGGGGTCGGGCAGTGCGGTGACGTCGCCGCGGTGGCGGCGCCAGGTGACCCACCGCGAGACCCACCGGGTGAGGCTGACGTGGTAGATCGTGGTGAACACGATCGCCGCGACGATCAGCGGTGGGACGGGGTAGAGGGCGGGGTGGACCCGACCCCAGCTGGCGGCCAGCCACGCCCCGGTGAACAGCGCGACCCCGGCCAGCCGCCACGCGGTGACGTGCGCACCGAACATGGGGGGTTTGGTGAAGCCGGCAGGCAGTGTGGTCACGTCGGGGGCCTTCCGCGCAGGGCCGCCACCGCGGCGATGGCCGCGACCGCGGCGAGGACGAATCCGCCGAGCATCCAGGCCGCAACCTGGTTGGGCCGCTCATCGGGCGGCGGCGGGGGCGCGGCGGGGGTGATCACCTGGGAGGCCGGGGCCGACGGCGCCGCCAGGGCGGGCACATCCCAGGTCAGGGCGGCCACCGGGTCGATCAGCCCAGCCCCGACGGCCTGGTCGGGGCGGCCGGCACCGGCGTGGGCGGTGGCCTTGATCCGATGCATCACCTCGTAGGCGTTGAGTTGGGGGAACTTTTGGCGCACCAGCGCGGCCAGCCCGGACACGTACGCGGTGGAGAAGCTGGTGCCATAAATCGGCACCAGTTGTCCGTCGGTGCCGGGTTCGCCGTTGACCAGCCTCCCGTCGGGATAGTTCCCGAGGCTGCCGATCCGCTCCCCCGGCGCCGCCACCCCCACCCACGGCCCCAGCAGGGTGAACGTGCTGGGGGCGCCTTGGTCGTTGACCGATCCGACCGCCAACACATCTTGTGACCACCAGGCCGGTGAGGCGACGGTGACCACGTCGTTCCAGCTGCCCGGATCGTCTTGGCGGGCGGGCGGGTTTTGGGTGCACTGGTTGTTGTTCGCGGTTCCGGTGTTCCCGGCGGCGGCGACCACCACGACGTTGCGTTCGGCGACCGCCCAGTGGATCGCCGCCCCCAACCCGGCGTCATCGACCGGACGTAACGCTTTCATGCAGGCCGTCATCGAAATGTTGATCACCTGGGCGCCCAGGTCGACGGCGCGGACCACCGCCCGGGCCATCGCCCGCAAGTCCACCGCGGCGCGGCTGGCGTTGGCGTCCCCACCCGGCGGCGGGTTTTGCAACGCGAACAGCGCCGAGGACTGCCGGATACTGAGCACGGTCGCGGCCGGGGCGACCTCGGCGAGGCTGTCGTCGGGATTGGGGGCGGCGTTAATGATCCCGGCGACCAGGGTGCCGTGGCCGTCGCAGTCGACGAGACCGTCGTCGGCTTCGACGATGTAGTCCCCGCCCGCTTTGACGTTGGGCAGCCGGAAGTTCGGGGTGACGCCGGTGTCGAGCAGCGCGATGGTGATCCCGGCTCCGTCGGCGATCGGGCGCACCGCATCGAGGTTGAGCAGCCGGGCCGCCGCCGCCGGATCGGTGAAATTCGTGCCGTCCAGCACCCCGGGGGCGCGACAGGTGTAGCTGGCGCGCATCGGCTGTTCGGGGCCGGCGGTGCCGGGCGGTGGGGCGACGTTGACGATCGACGGGGGCGTGATCGCCGCGGCGGTCGGGGACCACACCACGGCGGCCAGCAGCGCCGACACAGCGCCGAATGCCGCGGTTTTCATGATCGCGGTCACCGGAAACTGATGTCTCTGATCGCGCCGAATAGCCCGGTCGCCCAGATGCACAGCGGGATCGCCGCGGCTAACGCGATCAGCCGGATCCGGCCAATCCAGTTCGACAGGGTTTCGGGGATGGACCGGTTGACCACAACCAGCCCGCCGAGCACCCCGACGGCCACCAGGGCGGCGGCGACCAGCAGCACCACCGCGGGGGCGGCGCCGGTGGGCCAGCCGATCACCAACCGGGCCACGGCGGCGGCAAGGACGATCCCGGCGCCGAGGAACATCGCATAGGACAGGCGCCGGTCGGGCAGCATCCGGCCGGTGAGCACCAGGACCACGATGGTGCAGATCACCGCAGCGATCTGGATCCACCGGTGATGGGAGTGCGGGTCGATCAGGAACATCGCCGCCACACTGATGACGATCACCGCGGCGACGGTCAACCCCAGGGTCAGTTGCACGGCGCGGCGGGCCCGGGTGTGCAGCAGGGACATCTCGGTGTCGGTGATGTCGGCGGCGACGTCGACGGGCTGGCCGGGCGCGGGGATGCGCGGTAGCGAGATTTGGGCCAAGGTGGTGGCCGCGCGCGGTGCCGCGGACAACCCGATGAGTCCGAACGCCAGCGCCCCGGCGGCGACCGCGGGCGCCGACACTGACCCGTACCCCACCATCGCCACTGAGATCGCGGTGACCAGGGCGGTGGCGGTGGCGGCGGTGTAGGCGGCGGTGTTGCGTCGGGTGATCGACAGCGCCACCAGGGCGGCGGCGGCTATCGCGACCGCCGCGACCACCAGGTGCGCCAGTCCGGGGCGGCCGGTGCGCATCGACACCGGCACCACCTGAGCCAGGCAACTCGCCCAGCAGATCCACACCACCGACCACGCCGCGGCGGCGTCGGGGGCGCGGTAACGCTGCGCCGCGGACCACAACGCACCGAGGGCGGCGAGCGCCACCACGATGCCGGCGATCGCCGCGAACAGGTGATGGCGGCTGGCGATCCAGGCACCCCATTGGCCGGCGCACAGCCCGGCACCACCGGCGGCCAGGGCGACCAACCCGGCGCGGCGGGCCGCGGCGGCGTCGAAGGGCCGGGTGTTGTCGGCGGCGGCCGCGGCGACCGCATCGACCACGTCTTCGATGACGGGGCGGTACCGCTCGGTGGGGGCCACCATCCGTAATTCCAGGATCGCCCCGTCGTCGATGCGGGCCTCGGCCAGGGAGGTTTCGGGCTTCAACGGCCGATCGGGCCGGGCCAGGGTCCACTGCCCGCCGGCTGCCGAGGACAGGTCGGCCTGCTGGCCCACCACGTCGACGACATCGTCGATGTAGCCCGAGATCGCTTCTCGGGCCGGCAATGCCAGATCGACCTGGGTGTCGCCGTACCAGACGGCGACCCGGGACAGCGCGACAGCGCCAGCTTGGCGAGCCATGGTCTTAGTCGGCGATCTTGGGGAACAGATCCGCCACGGCGGCCGCCAGCTCCAGATAGCGGCGCCGCGACTTCGGGCTCAACAGTTCCAGGGTGATCTCTTTGCCTTCGTGGATGTGGGGGTCGAACGGGGTCACGAAGATCCGTTCGGCCCGGATCTGGCGGGAGAACTGCTCCACAACCTTGGCCACATCGACGTTGAGCTTGCCGCGGACGGTGGTGTTGATGACCAACACCGCTGTGTCGAGAAGCTGCTGATAGCCGTTGTGGCGCAGCCAGTCCAACGTGATCTGCGTTTCCTCCAAGGCGTCGAAGGACGCGCTGGACACCACGACCAGGGCGCGGGACTGCCCCAGGATGGAGGTCATCAGGTTGGTTTTCAGGCCGGTGCCGGTGTCCATCAGCACCACCGAGTAGTGCTCTTTGAGGATCGGCATCGCCGCCTCGAGGTCGACGTGACGCAACGGCAGGTCGGTGCGGGCGAAGTCCGGGCCGGAGAGCACCTCCAGCATGGTCTCCTTGTTCCGGCTGGTGTGGGCGCGCACGTCAAGGTAGCGGCGCAGCGAACTGTCGGCGACCAGGTCGGTGATGCTCAGTGCGGACTCCCGGCCGTGGCGGCTGACGAGGTTCCCGGCGTCAGCGTCGATATCGACGGCGACCACCCGGCCGCCGCGCACCTTGGAGAACGTGGACGCGAGGGCTTCGGTGACCACCGTTTTCCCCACCCCGCCTTTGACGCCGATCACCGCGATCGGGAAGGTGGAGCGCACAATGCGCAACACCCGGTCCTCCAAACTCATCTCATACAGCTCGTCTTTGCCCGGAGCGACGTTTAGGCGCGTGATTTTGTGGACCTTGCCGCGCCACCCGTTCTTGGCCGGCACTGATTTTCCGCGTTTGGCCACGTCGTCCAGGGCGGCCCGTTCGACGGGCAGATAGGTGTCCCGCGCCGCGGGCACGGGGCGGTTGTAGACCGCCGGCGGGCGGGCGGGCGGCGGGGTCTCGGGGCGGTAGACCGGGGCGGGTTCGTGTTCACCGGAGTAGTCACCGCCGTAGTCGACCCCGTAATCAGCCCCCGGCTCAAACCCGTGGTCGGCAACGTAGTCGGGACCGGGGCTCTGATCGTCGGGGCCGTAGACGACGTCCTGGAACTGGGCGGCGTCCTCGGCGAAGTCCTGCCCGTTCGGGGTCAGGTCGACACCGCGATAGGGGGCCGGTTCCTCACCCCACCGCGGCGCCGGCGGGGTGAACACCGCTGCCGCCGGCGGCTGAACCTGGACCCGTCCTCGGGCGGGGCCGCCGGGGTGCGGCGGGCGGGACGGCGGCCCCGGGACCGGCTGCTGCTGGAATGCCCCGCGATAGGGGTCGTCGTTGCTCATAGCGAAAAAAAATAACACGCCATCAGGACACCGGAAATGCCAGTTCACTGCAGGCAAAACAAAAGCGGCACGGATTGTGTATACCCGTGCCGCTATAAATGTTGCGGGTGGTGTGAGAGAGGTATCCCCTGGCGTTGCACCGGGGGGCCGTGCAACGCCAGGGGAAGCTCTCAGCAGGCGACGATCAGGCGAAGCTGGCCTGGTTCGCTTTCTCCTGCGCCTCCATCTGGAGGGTGGCCTCCTCGACCGCACCGATGTAGTCGGTGAACGCCGCGAAGAAGGTGCCGTACCGGGCGTTGAGGTTGCCCTGCTCGATGCCCCACTGATCGGAGGCGTCACCGGACCACAGTGCGCGGCCCGCCGCGGCCAGCTGGTCCAGCTGCTCGTGCTGGCCGTTGACGGTGGCCGCGTGGGACCGCAGCGTGGCGATGGCCCCGTGGATGGCCGCGAAGACCCAAGTCTGCTCGCTCATATCTTTCCTTTTCGCTCGTTGTGAGGGGTGGTTAGAACGCCTGGCCGGCGCTGGCGCCGATCATGCCGCCGCCGGACTCGTCGGTATTTAGGGTGCCGCCGGCGGAGGCACCGACCTTCTCGGCGGTGGTCTGCAGCTGGGCCAGCAGCGCGGTGGCCGCCTCGCCCAGTTGCAGGGCCTTGCCTTGGGTTGCGGTGCCCGCCGCGCCGATCATCTTGGCCTGCAGGGCCGCGACTTCGTCGAGCATCCCCGCAACGGTGCCCTGGCCCATGGTGGCGGTGTCACTGAACTGATTGGCCAGTGCGGCCTGGGCCGCGGTATCTGTCTGCAATGGAGAACTCACCTGAATTTCCTTCCGTGATGCTGATGTAGGGCGGTTATGAAGTTGTGTGGTGCGCCGGTCCCGGATCTGTCACCCGCAGGAGCGGGACCGCGCCGGGGATGGCGTCGACGCGGAAGCTGAAACTGTCTGCTGTTAGCAGAACTCATGGCAACAGCAAACGCAAGAGGACTCCTGAGCTGCTCAAACGGCTTCATCGAAGGCCTCGAATCCGAGAGTGCCGGCCACGGCGGCCTCCTCGACGACCGGGGCCGCCACAGCTACCTGAGCCCCGGCGGTGGCCGAGCGCGCTGCGGCCAGCGGACCGAGCATGCCCGCCCCGGACCCGGCGGCACCGACACCACTTCCCGGCACCGACGTCAACGCCACCGGCACTCCGGCCGGGGCCGCCGGCAGCGCCGCGGCCGCCGGGGGTGCAAGTGGTGCCGCCCAGCCGGCCGGGACTCGCATCGCCGACCCGCCACCGCCGGCGGAGAGCAGCCCGGCCCCGCCGAAGGCGCCGCCACTGGAGCCGACCGGGCTGGTGCCGTACATGCCGAGTTGCTCGACGGACCCGAACTGGGCCGCGACTTCCGCGGCGCTGAGGCCCTGCCCGGACAGGCTCGAACCGCCCAGTCCCTGCTGGAACAGGCTGGTCAATTGCTGCATCGGCTGGGAGGCCAACTGCATCAACTGCTGAGGCCCCTGCTGCAGTAATTGCCCCGCCTGCTGAGGTACCTGGGCGAGCATCTGGGGGGCCTGGGAGGCCAGTTGGGAGAACTGCTGCCCGGCCTGAGACTCCGCGGCGCGCGCCGCGGGACGGCCTGTGGCGGCGGCACCGTTGGCGGCGGCCAGCCCGGCCAGTTGCACTTGGCCTTCCACAACCCCTGCAGCGCTCTCGACCTGAAGGGCGGCCAGCAGTGCGTCACGGGCGACGGTGTTGGGTAGAGCGGCGGCGGTCTTGGCCAGGACGGCGGACAGCCCGGCTTCGGCGGCGCCGGGAGAACTCATGATCGGCGGGGCCGGCGGGAACGGCACGAAGGTGGTGTTGAGGGCGGTGGCCGCCTGATACTCGAACATCGCTCCAGCGGCGCGGCCCCAGAGTTCCACAAAGTACTGAAATTCGTTGGCGGCCAAGGGGATGGCGTTGACGCCGAGGAAATTCGTGGCTTCCAACACGGCGTGGGTGAGGTGGTTTTGGGCGATCTCGGCCAGGGTGGGAGTGGTGGCGACCGCCATGGTGTAGGCGGCGGCTTGGGCGGCGGCGGCGGCGGAGCGTTGCTGCGCCAAGGCGATCACCGATCCCATCCAGCCGAGGTAGGGGGCGAACGCGGCTTGGGCCTGCTCGGCGGCCATGCCCTGCCAGGTGCCCGCCATGCTGGCGATCTCGGCGGTCAGGGTGCTCAACGCGGTGCTGAATTGCGTGGCCAGCATCTGCCAGCCGGTAGCGGCCTGCAGGTACGGCTCGGCCATCGCCCCGCTGATCAGCCGCCCGGTGTTGACCTCCGGCGGCAACGCTGCATACATGAATATCCCCCGCGCTGGTCCTCTGCGATCAGAGGATGCGGGCCGCTCCAGCCGCGTCGACCCCGTCATAGGCGACCGCCACCGCGGTCATGCCCTCACTGGCCGCGGCCAGCACGGCCGAGGCCTGCGCCGCCGTGGCGGTGAAACTGGCGCCCTGGGCGCTGAACGCCGCCGCGGCGAGCACCGACACCTCGTCGATGCCCGACGGGATCAGCGCCGCCGTCATCGGCGCCGCGGACGCCGCCGCCACGCCCTGCTGGGTGCCGACGACGCCGACAGTCGTCCCGGATTTCATCAGTCCCTCGGTGATCGCCTGCAACATCGTCGGGTCCTTTCCTTAACGCCGTCCGTGGCTGCCGTGTCGTGTCTATCGTGGCCGCCAGCTAATCGCAATAGGACCGTTATACACGCTCCGGTATATCCCGCGCCACCTGCCCAGAACAGAACTGCGCTTATGTTCGGGCCGACACAGGTGCCGCAGTGTTGGCAAACTTTCCCGGACCGCGATTCTGGGCGGCCGGTTAGTAGCCAGCGGGGCCGGATTCCAGTTCGGCCACCACCGGCGTTTGGATGATGTCTTGGCGGCCGGCGTGGACAAGCACGCCGCGGCCGGGCGGCAACGGCGCCACCCGCACCCCGGCGAGGATCGGACCGTTTTCCTTGACCCCGTCCATCACCAGGGTGGCCGCCCCGAGGTCGGCGTTGAACTTCATCAGCGACGACCCCGTGGGCAGGACCCGGTTGGCCACCGCGATCGGGCAGGCCACCACCGCGTGCACCCCGAGCTGGTGGGCGTTGCCCCACAGCGATGCCAGGGGCGCGAAGGCGGCCGGGTTGGCGTTGTGGACCATCGCAAAGTCGTCAATGACGATGAACACCTCCGGGCCCGACCACCACGACCGGCTGCGCCGCTGTTCGCGGGTGACGTCAGCGCGGGGCATCCGGGCTTCCATGGCTTTGGCGAGGGCCTTGACCGCCACGTCCAGGTCGGTGCTGTTGAGGACCAGCCCGCTGCGGGCAGACGACCCGTCGGTATGGGTCCAGCGCAGCAGGTAGTCGTCGTCGACGGCATCGACTAACCGCGATCCTTTGAGGTCCACGACGAGGAACCGCACCTGATCGGGGGTGTAGCGGGCGCACAGGTTGTTGATGATCGCCGCCGCCAGATGGGTTTTGCCGCAGTTCTTCCCGCCGAATACGTTGAGGTGCCGTTCGGTCATGAAGTCGAGCATCGCCGGGGCCAGGTCCGGTTCTCGCACCCCGAGGGGCACCGACCACGGCGAGCCGGTCCAGGTGTCGGGGATGTGCAACTGCGAGGCCTCCAGGCGGGCGGGCAGCACCCGCACCGACCGGGCCTGCTCATCGGTCCATTGGGCGGCGATCTGGGCCACTGCGTCCGCCAGGCCGGCGTCGTCGACGGCCGGCACGCCATCGAGGCGCGGCGCGGCGATCATGACGTGATTGGCGGAGGCGGCATCGAGGGCCCGCCCGGCAATGTTGGGCACCGCATCGGCGGCGCGCTTATCGACCTTGCTCAGGTGCGTGTCGTTGATCTTCAGCTCGATGAGCGCGTTGAACTTGCCCTGCATGGCACGCGGCAACGTGTTCGGGTCCAGGGCGCTGACCACCACGTGCACCCCGACGGCGGTGCCGGCGTTAAGCAGGCTGGCCATCCGATCCATCATCGACGGTGCCCCCGGCGTCATGTCGTCGTGGTTTTTGCGGAACTCGTCCCAGTTGTCGATGAGCAGGATGACGTCGCCGAGGCCGTCATCGGTTGCCTGCCCGGCGGCGACCAGGTCGCGGTAGGCGGCCATTGACCCGATCCTCAACTCGCGGAACAACTCGGTGCGCCGGCGCACCACTTCGCTGACCTCGGCCACCACCCGGTTGACCGTTTCCGGATCCCCGGCCAGGGCCACACCACCGACGTGCGGCAGGCCCTCCAAGGCCAGCAGCTTCGAATCCGAGCCGTAGTCGATGGCGTACATCTGCACCTTGCGGGGGTCGTTGAGTAGCGCCGCCGACAGACACAGGGTTTGCAAGGCCACCGACTTTCCGGACCGGGCCCGGCCCAGCACCAGCAGATGGCTGTCGGTGAGGTCCGCGGTGAACACCGCCTGGGTGTGGTCGAACGGCAGGTCGACCAACCCGATGGGCAGATCCAGCAGGGCCTGCCCGGTGGCGGTCAGCCCGGCGGCGGCCACCAGGTCCCCGACGGGGCTGGGCTGGGTCAGCCGCGGCAGCCACATCTTGTAGGCGGGATCGCCGTGGCCGGCGAGCTGGTCGAGGACCACCTGCACCAGTTCCGGGGCGGCCTCGAGTTCCTCACGGGTGTGGATCACCGGGGCCTCGACCACCGTCTCGTCGACGACCGTCGAGAACGGCTCACCGACGGCATCGACACCGAACCGCGCGATCCCCGACAAGGTCGCCCCCGTTCGCGGATCCGCGGCCGCGGCCACCGCGGCCGCCGGCGGGAAGTACGGCTCGTAAACGTGCGCGGCTTCGAAAAAGCGTGGCTCGGCGCCGCCGACTTTCAGATAGCCCTGCCCGATGCGGCTTAAATGGTAGGCATCTTTGGATTCGATGGCGGCCATCGAATCTTGGGCGGTGGCGGTTTTCAGGGCGATCCGCCAGCCCAGGTTGGAGTCCAGCTGCCCCAGCGACACCCCGGTCAACGATTGGGTCGCCAACACCAGCTGGATGCGATCCGAACGTCCCTGGCGGGCAAGGTGTTCGAAGACATCTTTGAACTCGGGATGGTCTTTGAGCAGGGCGGTGAACTCATCGACGACGATCATCAGGGTCGGAAACGGCGGGATGTCGGCGCCGCGCTCACGGGCCTTCAAATACGAGGCGGCGTCTTTGAATCGGCCCGCTGAGGCGCGCAGCCGTTGGCGGCGCTCCACCTCTCCGCGCAACACATCCTCAAGCCGGTTGATGTAGTCACGTTCGCCGATATTGGACAGCACCTGCACCGTGTGGTTCAGGTTTTCAAACCCCGGAAAAGTCCCGTCGCCTTTGTAGTCGATGAGAATGGCGTTGACCTCGTCGGGGGTGTGGCGGGCGACCGTGCCCAACAGCAGGTCGGCGATGAAGGAACTTTTCCCCGACCCGGTGTAGCCGAGGATCAACCCATGGGAGCCCATGCCGCCCTCGGAATCTTCTTTCATGTTGATGCTCACCGGCGCCCCGGACCGATCCCAGCCGATCGGCACATTCATGCGGTCGGGGTCACGGTCACGGTGCCCGGTCCACAACCGGGTGCCCATCGTTCCCGGGTCGTCGATGCCGTGCAGGGACTGCCAGGTGCGCTCGGCGCCACCAATCCCGCCGCCACGGATATCGGCCTGACCGGAACCGGCGGAACGCCACCGGGCCATCCGGCGGGCCACCCGGCGGGCGTCGGGCTCGCTGACGGTGTCCACCGCCGACACCCAGTACTTCAGCGGATCATCGGGGCTCATCCGGCGCCGCCGAGCCCGCCCGTCAGCACCGACCTCCACCCGCGCCCCCAGGGTGGTCTGCAAATCGGTTTCGTCGGCCCCGCCGCAGCGAATCACCGTGACCGCCTCACTGCCCTCCCCGCAGCCGGCCAGGGTGCCCACCCGGTCAGCGACCACGATCAACCACGGCTTGTCCCCGGTGTAGGTGGCGTCGGCGGAGAACCCGCCCCGGCCGGCCACGAAGTCCTGCAGACCGGCGCGGGCTTGCGCCGGGGAATACACCATCCGCTCGCTACCCAACTCGTCGCAGCGGTACGGGTTTTGGGTGTGCGGCAGCCACTTGATCCAGTCCCACTGCTCGGGCTGCTCGGTGACGACCGCGATCGACACCAACGCCGGCGGGTGAAACACCGCCAACTGCAGCAACATCGCCCGAATCACCCCGTCAAGGTCCCCGTCGCCGAAAAACTGCACCGCCGGATGAGTCTTGAGATCAATTTTCACCGGCATGCCGTGCACCGCGCGGTGGGCGCGGAAAAAGCGTTGCGCGGCAACGTTTTGCACCGGCTCCAAGTCGGCTTCCGGGGCGGTCGGTGCCATCGTCAGCCCGCCACCGAGCTGCTGATCGTTCAATCCGACCCGGGTGGCCAGAAAATTGGTGCGATCACGTTCCGGATTGGACAACTCCCACTGCCGCGGGGTGCCCACCAGCGCGGCCAGCGTCGCCGGCGGCGGGGCGCTGTGGGCCAGGAACCCATATTGGCGTTCGGCGCGCTCATGGACGGTGCCGCGCAGCCGGGACAACATTTCGGAGTATTTACGGCGTTCGGCGTTGATCTCCGGAGTTTTCTTGCCTCCCCCGCCGATGTGGCCGCCCATCATGGCGCCCGCCGACATCAAAAACATCAGCGGGAACATCAACATGAACGGCGAGATTTTGCGGATCCCGGAGGCGAAAAAAATCCCGATCATGCCCACCACGGCCACCACCATCAGCAGCGGCAACAGCTTCTGCCATTTACTGACCGGCACCACATCAGGCACCTCACTCGGCGGCGGGACGGTGGTCTCCACCATCGCGAACTCCGGTGCCGGTTCGGGCCGGCGCGGAGGAATCCAGGGCCGTGTGCTCATCGTGTCCCCTGCAGTTCGGCGGCCGCCGGGTTGCCCGGCACCGTGTCCTGGACGATCAACGCGTCCCGTTTCGATAATTGCGGGCCCGCCACCAACCCGGCCAGCACCGGCCACGGCGCCGGGATCGGCGCGGACAGCCCCAGCGCGGCCGGCGCGGAAGAGGTGCCGTCCCCGCCCGACACCAGCCCGTAGCGCACCCCCGCATCCGAGACCCACCACAGCGGTCCCGCGGCCGGGGACCGCGGATCAGCACCGGTGGTCTGCACGAAAAACCCGGACCCAGGCGGGGCGTACATCGCCACCCCCGGCGCGGACACCAAGTCGTGCCGCCACACCTGGCTTTGGTCCTCCGACAGCGGCAACGTGGTCATAAACGCCAGCGCCGAGGACGACTGCTGCTCCCCGGCACGTTTGATCCACTGCCAGCACGTCACCGGAGCATCCAGGAGGCTCGCCGACCGCAACGGTGTGGCGGGGAACGCCGACACGTCCAGGCCGGGATTGGCCGCCGGAACGCGGGCCACCACATCCGGGGACACACTCGGTGCGGTCGCCGACCCGAAGGTGTTGACGTTGCGCAAAACCGCAGCAGCCACCGGGGACAGCGACTGAACACCGTCGGGCAACGCCACATACCACTGCTCGGCGCCGCCGGACTGATCGACTTTGAACACCGACCCCACCACCACACCCGGGGCCACCGGATAGGCGGTCGGGGCGCCCGACCCCGGAATCGGCGGCACCCCGATCGGCCGGCCGGCCGGAATCGCGTTGAACAACTCCTCGGTGATGGTGTCGATCACCGGAAACCGGGTCAGCCCCAACCCGGTGATCAACGCGGTGTCACCGACGTCGATGCGATGCCGGGCACCGCCATGCAACAACCAGGTGGCGCTGTCGGGTCCCTGCACGATGCGCGCCGCCGCCGGATCGGCGGTGATGACCTCCTGCTGGTCGCTGCCGATCACCGCGGTGCGCAATCCGGGATTGGCCATGCCCGGATTTTGGGCCACGTCACACACCGACCACACCGCGTCGCGCTGCGGCGGCTGAAACACCCGGCCCGGGGCGCCGGGAATGCCAACCAGTTGACCGCGGGGGGCGTTGTTGACCTCGCTGGCTTTGACCAACGCCGGTTCATCCGGGCGCCCGGCGATCAACCGCGCCGACACCAGGTTCATCGCCGGATGCAGGCGGCCGTCGATGTCGACGAACAATTCCAGGGAGTCCCGGGACTGCACGATCGGGGCATCGGCGCGCAGCCCTTGCGGTTTGAAATACGCCAACGCCAACGCGCCCAAACACACCAGGGCCACCAACGTGAACCCCACCATCAGGGCTTGCACCGTGGAGCGTTCCGGGTCATGCCGCATCGAGGTGTCGTGGCGGGTCAGGGCGTGATTGAGCCGCTGTACCAAAAACTTTCGGCCCGTGACTTGCAGTTTGGTGGTCGGAATGAACGATGGCATCAGTGCAGTCCCCCCGCGGCGGCCTGAGATTCGATTTCAGCTAAAACTTTAGCCAGGCCGGCGGACATGTCGGATTCACGGATCGTCATCACCGCCGCCTCATCGAGCAACACCGGCGGGTCCTCTTCGTTGCGCAGATCGCGGTAATCGGCGGCCGCTTCCAACACTTTGCGGACGAAACGCCCGTTGCCGTAGAAGTCGATCGCCGGCCGATCACCCATCGTGGCGCCGGCCAACTTCTCACACGCGGTCAGCAGCACCTCCCGGGCGGGGGGATCAATGATGTCGTCGCGGTCAGCGGCCATCACCTCCGCGATCTCGGAAAGCTCGTCGGGACTGTAGGTTTCGAAGTGGAATCGGTGCGCGAAACGCGATCTCAGCCCGTCATTAGAATTTAAGAATCTCTCGATGTCGGAGGGGTAACCGGCGATGATGACGCACAGCTGGGAGCGTTGATCCTCGAGCTGTTTGACGAGTTCGTCGACGATGGCCTGCCCGAAGGGGTCCGCGCTACTGGTGCGGTCCTGGACCAGGGCGTAGGCCTCGTCGAGGACCAGCACCCCGTCTTTGGCGCGGGCCAGCGCCTGGCGCAGGTTCTCCTCGCTGTGACCCACGTACTGACCGAGTAACTCCCGCCCGCTGACCTCGACGACGTTCTTGGTGCCGACAATGCCCAAGCCGCACAACGTTTTCGCGATGATCCGCGCCACCGTGGTCTTACCGGTCCCCGGCGGCCCGACGAACACCATGTGATTGGCGCTCTTGGTGGTCTTCAACCCCAACTCTTTGCGTTTCTCGGCCATCCTCATCCGCGCCCGAAACGTCCGGATCTGTTCCTTGAGCCCACTCATGCCGATCTGGCGGTCCAGTTCGGCGGTGGCCTCATCGAGGAGCACCGCGCGGCGCTCCGCGGCGGCGGCCCCGGCGAGTTCCTCGGCGCCGGGCCCCGATGCCGGATCCCACGGGTCGGTGCGGGCGGCAATCGCTTCGGCGGTGGTGGTGTGCAACCGGATCCCCGGGTCGGCGATGGCCGCGGCGATCTCCGCGGAGGGCGCTTCGGCGTTGACCCGGCGCAGCAGCGCCACCGCCTCGGTCTCCTCGCCGCGCTCCCGCGCCACCAACCCGAGATACCACAGTGCGGTGTGGCGGGCCGAGGGAAATTCCGCGGCGGTGGCTTCCACCTCCCGCAGATACCGTTCGGCCGGATCGAACTGCCCGAGGTGGGCGTGGGCCACCCCCAGGGCGGTGGTGGCGGCCTGCGCCAAAAACCGGTCGTCGCGGAAATCCCCCAGGTTGCCGGTGAGGGTGGCGATCACCTCCGTCCACCGTTGCGCCCGATACAGCATCGCGGCCCGCACCCAGCGGGTCAGGCCGTTCGGCGGGGCGTCAGCGAGGGTGTCCTGGGCTTCCTGATAGTCCGGGGGGCTGCCCATGGCCAGCATGCGCGCCAACACCACGCTGAGGACACCGCGGTCATAGATCGGCTGTTCGAGGGCGACCACACCCATGCCGATGTCCACTTTCGGCATGAACGCCCCAGGGCTGATGCCCAGCCGCACGATTTCGCCGTGCATGTTCTGCCGCGCCGACCAGGCCCGGTAGACGATCGGGGATTCGGCGTCCCCGCACAGCATCCGGCCCAGCCACGCATCGCACATCTGCGGATCGGCTTCGCTGGCGGCGGTGAAATACCGCAACGCCTGAGCCGGATTGGGTTTACCGCCGCCGAGCAGTCCCAGGGCGGCCGCGCCGGCGTCGAACAGTTCCCGAGGCTGATTCACAGCGCATACCTGGCGGCGTCGGCGCGTTCCATCTCCGCGTACTCCTCCGGTGTGGGCAGCTTCTGCACACCGCGGTAGAACCGGTCCATGCGGTCGGGATCGCGACCCTGGGCGGTGGTGGCCTCCAGAGAGAACAACCGCAGATTCATCCGATACTTTGCGCGCGCCAGTTTCGCCAACGCCACAATCTCCGCGGCCAGCTCTTCATCGTTGGTCAAGGCGTCTTCGTCGAGGGTGATGCCGCAGATTTGTCCGCGGCCGTTGCAGCTGATGCCCACCGAACCCGACGGGTTGAACACACTGAATTCCCGCCGATAGAACTCCTCGGTCGCGGGCTCTGTGTGCTCAATGGTGTTGTCGCTCATCGCGTCCCTTCGTCGTGTTGCCGCGGCACTGCTCCCGGGTTCGCGGTGAGGGTGTCGATGATCTCCAACAGTTCGGGATTGTCGGTGTCGACCGCCAGGCCTTGGCGCGCGTACCCCACGGCCGCGGCCGGCTGATCGACATGGCGGGCGGCCAACTCACGGCACACCTCGGCGGCGCGGCGGCGCATCGACACCACCAGGGTTGCCGCCCAGGCCGGCGGGTGCTCACCGAACAGCGGGCCGGTGATCATCGCCGCCGCAGCAGCCAGGGCCGCGGTGTCCGCCGCCGCAACGTCAGGTCCGACCCGGTCGGTGAATGTCTGCCAGTCACAGGCAATGTCGATGCGATACCCGCCATCGACCAACACCGGATTGAGACCACGTTTGCGCATCTTGGACAGCGCGACATGGAAACTGCCGGGCCGCCGCTCGGTACCGAACAGCAGCCCGCACAGGTCGTGGGTGCTGACCGGCTGGTGGAAATAGATGCCGCCGACCATGTCCTGCTGCATCGGCTGCAACGCCGCCCCCTGATCGTCGAGGACCTCGAACCGCCCGAACACCCGCATCCGGGCACTCGAGGTGACCGGCAGCTCTTCGACAACAGTCAGGTCGGTGGGCGGCGGGGCCGCCTCCACCACCGGGAGCACCGGCAGCCCGGAACCGCCGGGACACGCAGGCTCAACATCGCCGATCGGCGCGGTCAACGGCCGCACCGGCCACGCGGTGCCCGCAGCCAACACATCCACCCAGCCGGATTCCCCGGTCATCGGATCGGCCACCACCACCGTGGCGTCCGGGTTGGCGCTGAGCACCGCCCCAGCCACCGAAACACTGTCCCCGGGGGCGCCCTGAACCTGCGCTTGCAGCACCCAGTTCGCGATCACCGCATCGCGGCCCGCGCACGTCACCCCAATCTCATCGACGGCCAGCGCGTTGATCGCCACCACCTGAGATTCGGCCACCCCCACCACCACCAGAACCGGGTCCGCCGACGCGTCCCGCAGACCAGGCTCACTGGCCCGCGGGGCGCGGACCCAACCGGTGGGCTCAACCTCCCACGGCGCCGGCAGGGACCCCGGCGCCGAGGAAAACCGGACCCGCACCCACTGCTCGTCGGCGCACACCACCACCGCACGCGACGACGTCAACGAGTGCGCCGCACCGATCAGCCGGCGCACCCCACCCGAAAGACACTCAGCGACAAGCTCCGCCGGGGTTGGGCCGCTGCGCGTCGGGGCCGCCATCACCCCAACCCCAAATCGGCATCCAGATCACCCAGAGACGGCCGCAGCGCATCGGGCACCGCTGAGCGGGCCGCGTCAGAACGCCGATCACCCAGCACCGCATAACATTCGGCGACCGCCGCCATAAAAATGTGCTCAATCTCGCGGGCCTTGTACCTCCCCACAATGCCCTCCATCCACAGCGACGTCAGCGCCCCATAGCCGTCGATCTCAGGCAACAAGTTCGGCTCATCGGCGCCAGCGCGACGCACCCGCAGATCATCGAACGCAGCCGCCTGCACCCGCTCAAGCATCTCGCCCAGCTCGGCACCGCGCGCTAAGAACGCCTCGACGTCGGGATGAAACCCCACCCGCTGTCCCCTATCTATGTTTCCGTGGGCCGCGGGCGGCGCCGTTGACCGGCCACTGCCTCCGACACCTCAGGCTCGTCGGTGACCAACTCCTCGTCGGGGAACCACTCGGTATTACGCGGCACCTCCTTGTCCCCACCGCCACCGAGACCGGCCCCACCCATCGGCATCATCCCCATCGGCATCCCCCCGGCCATGCCCGCCATGCCGGGCACCGAGGGCCGCGGAACAGCCGACGTTGTGGTGGCGGCCGGCGGCCCACTCGGGGTCACCGAGGCCGGGGGCGGGGGCTGCTCGGGCAGCCCCGCCGGGATGGTGCCCGCACCGAAGTCACCCAACCCACCACCACCGAAGTCACCCAAGCCACCACCGCCGAAGTCACCCACACCACCACCGCCGCCGCCACCGACGCCGCCGAAGTCACCCACACCACTGGCACCGGCCGCCCCACCGAGGCCGCGCAGCGCTCCACTGGGAGACCCGCCGCTAAGCACCTGCCCTAACTGCGACACCGCCTGGCTGGCCTGCTGCCCCACCTGAGTCAACTGCTGTCCCGAGGAGTTCAACGCCTGCCCGACCGCCTGGGCCACCTGCGTCGGCACCTGCGTCACCACACCCATCAACTGCTGCGCCGACTGGCCGGCGCCTTGCCCAAACTCCCCCGGCACGTCCCCCGCCACATCACCGTCGGCCTGGAATGCATCAGCGGCGAGCTCCTCGGACAACAACCCGCCCTCACCGGCGGCGCCGAGGCCGTCGGCGCGGCCCGGATCCGCACCATCGCCGATCGGCGGTGAATCCCCCGGACCGGCACCCGGATTCAGATCCGAGGCGCCCTGCCCGTACTGCGCCATCGCACTCACCGACTGCCCCCGCATCTGGGTCAGGGCAGCTTCAGCCTCCAACGCCTCAGCCACCGCGCTGGGATCCCCCGCCGCGGCGCGGCGCACCGCAGCCATCAACACCTGCTGGGTGTGACGCACATCCGCCGCCCGCGGATGGGCGTTGACCGCGGAACGGTAGTGGCTGGCAGCATCACGGGCGGCCGCGGCATGAGAGCGTGCACTGTCCGACGAGGCGGTCAGCCAGTCGGAGAACGCACCGAGGCGGGCGGTCAGATTATCAGCGGCCGGGCCACTCCACGACGACGGCAAACTGGCTCCGAGGGAACGCATTTCGGTGGCGGCGGTCTGTAACTGGGCGGCCGCTGCATCCCAGGACGCACCATGGGCATGTAACCCGGTCTCGGTGGCGCCGGCGTGCAAGGCGTCGTCGATCACCGCGGGATCCGCCGGCAGGGATGCCACCGCCGCCGCGGCGTCCAACGGCGGGAACGGCACCGCCACACTGGGGGCGGCCGGGATGGGGATCGCGGCCACCGCCTCGGCGGCCGCGGCAACGGTGCCGTCGATGCGGGCAGCGCCGGCGGCGTCGGTGGACACATACCCGGCCAAGGCGCCGGTCACCGCCTGAGCGCCCTGCGCCAACCGACTGATACCGGCAGCCAAGGTGGCGCTGAGGGTGGCCGCGTTGGCCGCCACCCGGCCCGCCGCGGCCGCCGACACCGGGTCCGCGCCCGCCGGCACCGGAGGCGCTATCGCCGCCGGTGATGCCAACGCGGACGCCGCCGACTGTAAGGCCACCGCGATGCGGGGACCCACGTCGGCCGGGTTGACCCGCAACTCGGCCACTTAGACACCCACGCCGCTCACGATTGCCGCGCCCGCCTCGTCGGTGCGCTCATAGCCGGCCGCCGCAGCCACCAACTTTGCGCCCATCGCATCGTGGTGGGCCGAAGCGACATGAGAATGCCCCCCGATGGTTGCGGCGAACTCCGCCAAAGCGGCACCCACCGAGTCGGCCACCGTGCCATGGCAGCGCACAATGTCGGCGCGGATCCCGGCAATCCAGTCCTGACAAGCAGCCCGGTACGCCGCCAGGTCCGCCGCGTAGCCGTCATGGGCGGTAGCGACCGAACGCAACTGCGCGGTGCTAACAGAAATAGCCTCTGATCTCATACGGTAATAGTCCAGCAGGCCCCCTAGGTTTTTCAACAGGCACCACCCGGCGGCGACCACGCCCACCCCGGGAACACCGGAAAACCGCAGGCCAGCATCCCGGCGACGAAATCAGTGCTCAACAAAATAAGATTTGTAGTAGATACTTTGAGGTGTGAGTGTGGTTGATGAGGTACTTCGCGAAGCCCGGACGTTGCTGGGCGCGATGACCCCGGTAGGTAATACGGCGGCGTTCGCGGTCACTGCGCCGGCGAACCCGCCGACCAGTTGGGACAGCACCGCCGGCGCAGCAGCCGGGGCGGCCGTAACCACCCTGGACGGCCAACTCACCCACCTCCAGCATGCACACCAGGCCGTGGCCGCGGCGATCGCCGAGGCCAACGAGATCACCCGAAACGCCCACACCCAGCTCAACGCAGTGGAAAACACCTGGGCCAGCGACCGGGCCGCCGCCGAACCGGGCGCCGACACCACCGAAACCCAAGGCGCACTCCTACAAGCCGCCCACCATCACATCAACGACATCACCGCGGTGGTGCAAGCCGCCGCAGAGCAATTCCAGACGGCCGCGGCGCGCATCGCGGCCGCCGCCGCCGCACTGCCACACTAAGAACGAACCGGCCGTGTCGCGGCGCTAGGCGATAATCTGTCCATGCATCCTGTCGACGCGGTGCTCTCGCAGGCCCGTGAACTCCTCGGAGCCGTGACCCCGCCGCAGCTGAGTACACCCCAGCCCGGCACCCAAATTCCCAGTCCCCCCGCGTGGAGCGGTGCAGCCGCTGATACCGCCGTCACCACTAGCGCCGCCCTCGACCACCACCGCACACACCTGCACCACCTGCACACCTCAGCCGGGGCCGTCATCAACGACGCCGCCCAGATCTCCCAAGCGGCCCGCACCCAGCTACGCACCGTGGAAACAGCGTGGGCCGCCGACAAAATCGCGGTCGGCCCCTACTCCAACACCCCCGAGGGCAAAGCCGCGCTCCTGCGTGCAGGACAACAACGCATCCACGAAGCCACCCAGGTGGTCCAAACCGCCGCCACCCAAGTCCAAGGCGCCGCCCAACAGGTCCACACCCTCGCCGGGCGGCTACCCGAGACCGGCAGCAGCAGCGAGACGCGCGCCCAGATGTTCGGACCCGCGCCGCAGGCACCCGCGCAGAACGATCCACCGCACGGCGAAGATCCGCGCTACTGGATTGATACCGACCAGTTGCAGTACGTGCCCGATGGCAAGCTCGCCCCCAACGGGTATGTGCAAGTCGGTCCGAACCTCTACCACCCACTGCCCGGTTATCCCCCGGGCTCGGAGCTGCCGGCGGCCACGCGTCCTCTGGATGCTGACGCCCTCGTGCACGTCGAACCGGGCCAGCTCGCCCCCGCCCTCACCAGAGAGTTCATTCCGGGCTGGTTCACCCCGGTGCCCGTTATGGGCGAAGTGCCCGACCCACCCCAACAGCCCGTCGATATCCGAGATGTCATTGAAGTGCCGGCCGACGCTCTGGCGCCGAGTAACTACTTCCAATACTTACCGGGCTGGTGGGCGCCCCGGCCCGACGGGCCGCGCTAGTTGTACCCTGAACGATGCCGCCGGGAACAACTCTGCGTAACATCCGCATACCCGATGAACTGTGGGATGCGGCGTTGACGCGAGCGGAGAACGAACACACCAACGTCTCCGAAGTGGTGCGGGAGCTTTTACAGCAGTGGGTTGCCCGTTAGTCGGTGTCGATGTCGGCGTCCTCACGCAACTCCGAGGCCTCCCGAAGTAGCCCATCGTCGGTCACCCAGTCCGAAATGTGGGATTGACGGTTCAGATCGTTCGCCCAGCGGAGCACGGCCTGCCCGCCGATGTTTTCCTGGGCGACTCGCGCTTTCACGCTGCGGATCCCCTCCATCCGGTCCGTGAGATCCTTGCCCAGCCACCCCAGACCCATCCCCGAGTTAGACCAGTCAACTTGCCCGGCGGTCTGTCCGGGATGATCTGCCATGGCATCCCACAGCTGATGCGCAGGAAGGATCTGCGGTCCGGCTTCCAGCTTCGACAGCCGCGACGCCTCGGCGGCGATCCAGACACCCTTCGGGTCCATGTCGCCCCAGTACCAGACTGTTCCACGGACGGGGCCATGATCCGCGACGTCGACATTCAACGCGCGAACTTGTGCCGGAAACTGCGCGCCGGCGCCGTAGACAACCCTCCCGACTGGGTGCTCCGGCTCCGATCGGAGAGCGTCGACTGCCACCCAGTAAGGGTCGCTGTTTTCCACCACTAGAACATCTGGACCCGAACCGACGTGAATCGCGGCCAGTGGCGGCGGTCTCCGAACGCAGGACAACATCTCCAAACTGAGTCGGCCTTCACCGAACAGATTGGTTTTCAACATGGTCTCTAATTGCTTCTCGTCGTCGAGAAGTTCGACGGACCGGTAGCGCACCGGCACCACCGGGACCACGGATCCAGCGGTGCGAACCAACCAGTTGTTGATGCTGACCAGGTGCTCGAAGCGCGACTCACTCAGCGTCGGCAGCGAAGCGACCCACCCCAAGTCGGGGCACCACGGATAGGTGATCCACGGCCGTTTCCGAGCGGCGGATCGCGCATCCGGAACCGATACCGATTTCGGCAGCGGTGGCGACGTGCTGCGGTCCCACGCACCAACCGGTAGCTCAATCGTTCCGGCGTCGTGGAGATCCGTCAGTGCCGCCCGCAGAGCCGCCACCTGTCCAGGGTTTCCGCTCAATCGCGGCGCTGACAGATCCCACATCCGCCAAAGATCCGACAGTGGGACACGCACCCGGCCGCTGGACCGGATCAGTTCGGAGAGTTCGCGGATTTCACCGGGGCGGACATTCATCGGCGAAATTCGTAACGAGTGGCCTCGACCCAGTTCTGCTCGGAGTCGACAGGCCTGTCGCCCGCAACGGCTTTGGCCAGGTCGATGCCGTCTACGATCTGCTCGCGGATTCGGAGGAAGGACTGGTTGCGCCGCTGATCACCGTCGTTGCGAAGCTTCACGATCACCGATCCGGCACTGCTGAACGCCCGCTCGACGTTCGCCTCGTTGAGACCGGTGGCGCACACCAGTTGAATCCCCGAATGTGCCGCCAGTCGGTGCTGCATCGCGATGAGCGTTTCTGCTGACGCCGCACCGAAGGGGTTGTCGAGCAGAAGGGTTCCCGGCGGGCGCGATCCCCCTGTCCGGTGCGCCGAGCGGACACGGGAAAGAGCGCAGTAGACCAGCACCGCGAGCGTGAGTATCTGTCCGCCGGAGAACTCCAGGTCGATCCGATCCGGAGGGCAGTACATCACCTGGCCGTCGATTCGGGGCTTGAGAATCTCGATCGACCAAGCACCGACACGACTGCGGTCCCGCACTGTGTCGCGAACCGCTTCGGCAAGCCAGCGCGTTCTGACATCTGATGAGGACGCCCGTTTGGGGTTGTCGGCGATCTCGATCGCCCAGTTGTCTACACGCTCCCCCAGGCGGCCGCGAGCCTCCTCCTCGCTGATGTCGTCGAACCGGATCTTGATTGCCGGTTGGCCGGACAGTTCTCCCAATCCGGGCGGGAGGCGCGATTCGGAGCTCACCTCGCGGAGTAGACGACGCTGACCCTTGCAGATCGCAACCAGGCTGTCGCGCAGGATCGTCCGGTGCTTTTCGATGTCGACGAGGTCCCCACTGGTCGAAGCGAAGTACGTGCGGGCGTCACCCGCGAGGATACTGGCCTCCGCGATGAGCTCATCATCTGTGAGCATGCGCACGCGAAGCACAAGATGGGATTCCAGGTCTTTCCACCGGAGGTGGCTGGACTCAGCCTTGGCGGCTCCAACAGCAGTTTTCAGCGCGTCACTCGCTGCGCGCTCACGTTCACCGGACTGCCGGCGTCGCTCGACCCGTTCGCGCATCGTCCGACGGACGTCGAGTTTGTTTCCCAGTACCGCGGGCTGTCCCGAAGCCGGCTCACCTTCCCACATCGCGCCGATATCCTCGAAGGATTCAACGTCACTTTTGAGTTCCTGGTGCATCGCGATTGCCTCAATTTTTTCCTGCTCTGCTCTGTTCGAGAGTTCACGCAGCTCGATGTTGCGTTCCTCGAGTCGTTCCAGAAGATGAGGAATGTCTTCGGCGTTCGCAGCGATCCACTCCGGGAAGTTGGTGAGGTCGATGTGGTTCTGCCGGTCCGCCGGCGGCAGAGACTTGCGCAACTCGCTTTCGGCCGACTTCACACGGTATTCGGCGTCGTTCTGGGCATGCCTCGTACTCGTCACGGTCTCCCGGGCCCGCCGCTGCGCGAAGTTCAGGGAGTCCGAGGATGACGCTGCGGGCAGAACCGACAGTTCTCCCGCACGTGCCAGAACGGGGGCATCAAAGCGCTCGGAGCGCACCTGCGCCGCGCTGACGGCGGCTTTCGCACGGTCGAGGTTGTCGGCCTCTACCATCCCCCGCTCAGCCGACGACAGCTCCTGCCGCAGCGCTTCGTACGCACTCCGCACACCGTCGAGCGACCCTCCGGGATCCGGTCCGGGAACCTCCACACCGAGAACTGTGAGCTGGCTCCGCGCTCTTTCAATGTTGCTGTTGGCCTGCGCTATTTCTTCACCTGCGCTGGTGACGATGCCGCGCGCCTGGTCGCCGGCGTCATCGGCGGCGATCTCATCCTCCGCAGCTTTGCTCCGATCCGCCTCAACCAGAGCTTTTCGCTGTTCAGCTTCGTCACCGGCAGCGACTATCGTCACCAGATCCCCAGCATCCCTGGCGAACTCGTCCGCCCGGCTGAAGTCCTTGCGCGCCTGCTCGGCTCGTGCTCGTGCCTGCGCGCCCGCCTCCTGCTGCCGCTCGCATTCGGCGATGAGTTCCCCGCGCCTCGCGTCGGCGACGCCGATCGCCATAGTCGATTCGGTGACCGCAGCTTCCAGTACGTCGCGCCGGACATCGGCCCACCGGGTAAGGAACTCGGCGCACGCAAGCTCCGCTCCACGATGCCGCCCCGCGTCGTCGCGAGCCCGCAGAGCAGCTGCGCTTTCCCGCTCAACGGTGATGGCGTACTCAGCGCGGGCGTCCTGAGCCCACTGTCGATCCCAAGTCGCCCGGTGGGGAATGACGACGAACCAGTCGGTGCCAGCGCCGGCGTCAGTGGTCGTCTTCACGTGGGACGGATTGGCGACCACCGCCACCGGAGTGCGGGTCCGCAGCTTGATCTCGTCGAGGTGCTTCTTGGCGGCGGACAGTTTCGCCGGATCGGTGACGATGACACCGCCGGCGATGTCGGGGTGACCGGCGATGAAAGCGCTCCGATCATCGGGGTCGACGATGTTGTGCTCGATCCACTGCAGGCCGGTCACCGCGCCAATGCGGCACTGCCCGAGGGCGGTAACCACCGCCATGATGTCGGCCCCCGTCGGCGCCGTTCCTGTCTCGTCGAGGTGGCGCAACTCTTCCTGCGCGGCGTCCGCCGAAGACTGGTGCTCCGCGGCGCTGCGATCGGCCGTGTGGGCTCCCGCTGTCGCCAGGTCGCGAACCCGGGAGATCTCGGCCGTAGTGAGGGCGGCACCGCCCAACAGGAGTTCGACGCCCGGATGGTCGGAGACCCTAGCAAGATCACGATCGAAGCTCTCCAGCGTTCCCGTGTGCGAGGAAGCGATTTTTTCCAGCACCCTGATTTCGCCGACCAGTTCGTCTTTGGCGCTTTCGGCACGGCGGCGAGCTAGATCAGCTTCAGCGGCGTTCCTGTTCTCCTCCCCCTCAACACCTTTAGCCTCGGCGCGGTGATCCTGCCAACGACGCACGCACTGTTCCGCGGTTTCCCCGATGTTCAACCACCCGGCGGCGCGGGCCGCATCGTTCGCCGCAGAAGCCGCGCGGATTTTCCCGTCGATATCTTTAAGTCGGTTCATCGCGTCTACGACACGAGCGGCGGCCTCCTTGCTCTTCGCCTGCGCCCGCTTCGCAGCGAGTTCTGCCGTCTTGCGCCGCTCGTCAGCGGATGTCGCGGCGGCAGCGAGCTCTGCGATAAGCCCTGTCAGCCGTCCGGCAAATGCCGCCGCCGCGGCGTCTGTTTCATTGCGCAGGGGGCTGAGGTCGGCGTCCGCCTGCTCATAGGCCAGCTGGCAGGCGTCACGGCGCTTGCGGGCGATTTCGATGTCCAACACCGACGACACCGCGTCCCAGGCCAGCGCCTCACTCTCAGCGGCGCTCGCCTCTTCCACGCGTTCCGCCAGAGCCGCTTTTTCCCTGTCCGCCACGGCCCGCGCATTTTCCAGTGTGAGCTGGAGACGGATGTCGCTGATCTGGTTGTATTCGCGCTTTGCGATGGCCGCTTTCTGTTCGGCGGCACTGACCTCCGTGACCTGTTCGCTTAGGAATCTCTGGTCGGCCTCGAGCCTGGCCATCACGGCGCCGGCGAACTCCGCGCCGCTGGTGCGATCTTTAATAGCCGCCGCCGCGGCTTCTCTGAAATCGGCATCGTGCTGGACGATGCTGGCGATCTTCGGCTCGATTTCCGCGCAGAATGCGTTGAGGAGCAACAAATTCGGCCGGTCAGTGGCCAGTCGTGAGTAACCACTCAGCTCGTTGGTGAAGTCGGCGAACTCGCGGTCGTCGTTGAGTGCGCCGATGAAGAACTTGACCACGTTGTCGTCAGAGGAGAACGGTTCGAGCAGCGCTTTGGCGCCAGATTCGTCGTCATTCATCAGCATCTGATAGCTGAACAACACCGGGTCAATGTTGGTGTGCTCCAGGAGAGCCTGCGTCCACTCCTGCTGTACCTGGGTCTCCACCCACCGGATCTCGGGGTGTCTGTCTTTGAGGTCGCGAACCGCGGCCATATACGCCGAGAGAGTGGAACGTCGCCCCTCGCCGTCGATGAACGGAAGGTCGTCGATTCCCGGCAACCCGGGTCCGGTGCGGAAGAGGTACCAGGTGCGGTGCATGTTGGTCGTTGACCGTTGTTTGGCGGTGGGCTGACGCCTACCGTCTTTCCACTCCATCACGGTGCCGGTGACGGTGCGCACACCGGTCGTGTCGTCTTCCCACTCACAGACGATGTGTGAGGTGTCCCCGGTAAGGACGTAGTCGCCGAGGTTTTTGCCGCCGACCTGTTTGCGGGCGGCCGGCACGACCAGGCTGGAGACCAAGGTGATGAGAGTGGACTTACCGCCGGTGTTGGTCAGCGACAGCAGGACACGGTCCGCCGCGCGGTCCGCCGCGCCCGCCCGGGCGGCGTAGTTGAGGTCCAGCGGATCGAACCGAGCCCCGTCGGGGCCGACGCCCTGGAGCCAAATGCGCCGCAAACGCAACGGCGGCACGGGCAGCTTCTCAGGTGTGCTCATCGGTGTTCTCCGTTTCGGTCAATCCGTTGACGATGATGTAAAGATCCGAATCCTCCGCCATGGAGGTGACAGCGTGGCGGAACCGGGGACGGGCCAGCCAGGCGCCGCCCTCGAGATCCCCGCGGGAGGTCAGGAATCCGGCGTCGACAAGAACCTTGCAGACACGGATGACTAAACCGAAGCGGTCGGCGGCCGAATGACGTTGCGCATTGGGGCGTCCCGGCGCGAGCTGGTTCCACGCACGCCAAGCCTCGGCCAGGTCATCATCGACGCTTCCGTCCGATTGGCTGTTGTCCGCGTATGCCGCCGCGGCGCGGTCCAGAAGCTCGACTACCGAACGGGTGGTGAATACAGCCATGCGGTCGGGGTCGTCGAGCATGGATGGCTCGGGGTAAGCGGTCGACGCGATGGCCAGTATCGCTGCCCCGATTGCTGCGCGCTGAAACGACCCTGCGCGTTTCATGACGTCGCCCAGTGTCAATCGCAGCGGTGAATCCGGCGCCGCGACGACGATAGCCCCTTCGCGCTCGTCGACGTTAAGGTGCATTCCGGCACCTGCAAATACGGCGTCGGTCATTTGCGCGAAGTCCGGATCGTTCCGGTATCGGCTGATCAGCCGGTGGTAATCGTCATTCCGGGCTGGGGTCTCCTTCGGACGGGCCGCCCAGGCCAAAAGTCGGCCGATGTCAGCTGCGTCGCTTCGTGTCGTCACGCTGATTTTTCCTTCCAGTCGACGTTAGTGCCGTCGGCGTGCGGCCCCCGCGGCGTTGTGGTGTCGGCGATGTCGTCGATCACCTCGCCCCGGAAAAGAATCAGATCCGCAGAGAACATGTCGTCGTTGTCGATGAAAGAGCCGGACTCCGCGGCCAACAGAACCTGCTCACCTGGTGTGCGCCCCGACAGATGAGTCGCCCACGCGCGGTGAGCGGCGTGCACCACAGCGGCCATCAACAGCCGGGGTTCCAAGGGCTTGTCGTCGTCGTCGGGCAGTGACCCCACAACCGTCTCCGCCCGAGCCAACAACTGCGACAGACGGATCGGCTCATCAATGGCACCCAAGAGAGACTCAACAACGGCCTCGTAGGGTTCCCACCACTGGAAGCGGTCGTCGTCATCGTCGTCGAACTCAGGCTCGATGAACTGTTCGCCGCCTTCCGGAATCCGCGGCGGGGCGCACAACTCGTAGATGAGGTAGTCCAGCGACGGCCACCACCGTGTGTTGATACCGCCGACAATCGCCAGCAACGTGTCCGTTGCGGCAGCGCTTTCCCTCGCGGGGCGCTCCAACAGTGGCTGGAGCAGTCCGCTGTAGACGTTGAGGCGGTGCGCGGCGCTTGGCGGGCGAGAGAGCCGGTCCTCCAGTGCTTCGCGCAGGCGAGAGCGGGCCCCGATCAAATGGGTGTGGAGCTCAGTGTGGCGGCGGCGGCAGTCCCGCAGGTTCTCGATCAGCTGGTTGGCGGCCATGAGGCCGTTCGGATCAGTGATGTTCGCGCGGCTTTCAGCGACGGCGTCGAGGATCGCGGATTCGCCGGTGAGCCGTTCCTGGACGTGGGTCAGCGCCGAGTCGAGGATCTTGGGGACGTCGCCGACCCAGTCATGCGCCCTGGGGTCGATGAGGGTGGCCCTGATGATCCCGACGATCCTCTCCTGGTATTGAATCGACTGGTATCGAGCGTTTTTCGCAACCTTGACCGCGGATTCGAAGGCGCCGCGCTCGATCAGTACCTGCAGCTGCGCTTCGCTGGCAATCTGGGCGGCCTCGATGTCCAGATCGAGCGCCTGGACGAAAATGTTGATCGCCTGTTCGGACGCCCGCAGGTGTTCGGCCCCCTCCTCACCACTGGAGTGCACGTAGAGCAGCCGGAACCTCTGCGCCACCCACTCGGGTCCGGACTCACCGTGAACGATGTACGGGACTTTCGTGTAGTCGGTGGTGACCAAGGAGACCACGACCCTTTCGGCCACCGCCTGCCACTGCTTGCGACCGCCGGCAGGAGACTGCCGTTCGGCCTCCCCGGCCGCGTAGTCGATGGTTTCTTCCCAGGTGCGGCCGGCGGAGATCCCCATTGCCAACGCAACCTGGTCGATCACCCCCAACGCGATGTTGATTAGGTCGTAGTCGCCCCAGAAATCTCCGTCGTAGCGGGATTTGTTGTGTTCGATTTCGGTGAGCATCTCGGTTGGGGCCAGGGCCCGTCGCCGGCGGACGATGGAGTTGTCGTCGGTCGGGATTGCGACGCTCCACGTCGAGAATTCGGCCGCTTCCGCGTCATCAGGATCGAAGTCCACGTCGCCCCCCGCCCGCAACGTGCCTGTCGGAATGTCCGGCGGCAACTGATCTAGGTTAAGAGGGCGCCCTGACAATTTCGGCGGCATGCAAAAATTGGCGTCCTGGCCGGTAGGGTACAGCGGCGGAACGACGAAAATCCCACCTTGACCGGCGGAATCTGGCTTTTTTTGGTTGATCACCTGTTGCCGTCTGCGACGGCGCTGAACACCACTATAGCCGCCGCCGCTCCGGGCGGATAGTCAGCTGCTGATTGGGGGATGTCAACGTGATGCGTATAGTTCCCGTTAGCGCCGCCGGGATTGGTGGCATAGATGGTTAAAAACATTGTTTCCGTTTTCTACGGCGCACCGCTGACCCTGGACCACGAGAGGGCGGCCGTCAACAGGCTGCGAGCCGAGCTGCAGCGGCGCGACATTTCCGCCACACTGCTGGTCAACTTCGTTGTGAGCAACAGTCGCAACGGCAGTCGGCAGGTCGACCTGGTTGTTCTGACCGCAGATCGTTGTCTCAACGTCGAACTCAAGCGCCGCGACCCAAGGTTTCCGCTGATCGCCACACCCAACGGGCCCTGGCGGCAGATTTTACCCGGGGGTCAAGAACGGTCGGTCGATGATCACAACAACTACGACCAAGCGATTCAACAGACCTACGCGCTGTCCGATGCCATCGAGAAACTGGCGTCGGGTGGGAAGGTTCCGGCAGCGCTCCGCGGCAAGTTCTTCAAACACATCGACACCATCGTCTGTGTCGATCCGCAGATCCCGCCAGGATCATCGACTCCTCGCCAACACAATGTCTCAGTCGTCGGCCTCGACGCCCTGCCCGATCGCATCGCTGCGCCCGGTCCAGGCCTGGCTCACTGGTCACCTGACCATTTTGAAGCCCTCATCCGCGGGCTGGGTCTCTACGCCGAAGGCGCCGACGAAGAGTCGGAGGTTCGCCGGCGGGCCGACTTGGCGGCGGTCCAGGACTACCGGTTCCGTTTCCGCGAGTTCCATTCAGCAGGTCTGATTCCATTCGTCCCCCCCGGGGCGACCGTGGCGGAGGAACAGACCCGCTGCCACCCCACCGACGTCGCCGACCAACTGGCTGTACCGCAGCGCCGAGTGTTGATCATCGGTGCATCCGGTGACGGCAAAACCCATCTCGCCAAACACACTGCCGTGGAACTGAGTAACCGCGGCCACATGGTCGTGTGGCTGTCGGCGGACGCCTACAAACGAGGGCAGTTCGACCAACTCCTGCGCAAGGCCGTTGCTCCCTACAGCACGGAGGAGGCCTACACCCTGCTGGCCAAGGCGGTCGAGGTCGAGGGTGGGTGCACTATCGTCATCGACGCCCTAGAGAAGTGCCCCGACCGCGCAGAACTCATCCAAGACATACACGCTCTCCAACAACACCATTCAGTTGCGGTACTGGCTACCGCGCTGACCGTCTCAGGCATCGAACCGCTCTCCCCCTCAACAATCATTGCGATATCGGCGCCCAGCGATGACCAAGAACGGGACCGCCTCGCGACCATCTATGGCGCCCCAGGGGCAGCGGCTGGGGTGCAGTACACGACCCGATACAGCATCACCTTGGCGGCACAGGTGTCCGCGGAATTGCCCGCAGATGCCACCACCACGGATGTCACCGACGCCTACATCCGCAAGCAGGCCGGCGATGAGACCGTGCGCGCCGGGCTGCGCTACCTGGCCCACGCCATGGACGACCGCGTGATCACCGCGCTTCCCATCCGGGAAGCCGAACAGGTCCTGCGCCGATGCCCAGCACTGATGACCGCACCGGCAGCGATCGACGCCGCATTGAACAGTTGCCCGCTGGTCACCAACCAGCAGGGATTCGTCCGGTTTGAGCACGACCTACTAGGACGATTCCTAGCTGCCGAACATTTCGTACTCGCGGCCGAAGACGGCACCGCCCTAGGGCAAATTCTCGCCCAACCAACACACCACGATCTGCAGGAAACCGCGCTCCTCCTGGAAACTGACGCCACCCGTCGTTACGACACGCTGCGCCAGCTCGCGCAGTGGAGGCTCAATCTGGTGGCCGTCCTGGGGAAGTTCGGCGACGAAACCGCGAAACTCGCCCGGGCCGACATCACCGAACTACTTATTGAGGCCGCCGCTACAGCGGCGGACGACACACTGAACACCGATGTCGACAACAGCGAACTGACATTGGTGTTCGGACGCGTATGGACCACTCGCCGCCAGTGGACCGTAACCGAGAGGGCGTTGCTAGCCGCCGCCGGCGCCGGCCTCCGAAGCGGGTTCTTCCTGCGTGAGATCACAGCACTCATGGACGCCACCAACGTCGCGATTCAAAACGCGATCGCCGCCTTGCGAGATGCCGGTATTCGAAGGGCGGTCAGCGAAGTGATTGGTTCCACCTTCAAGCGGGTTGACGCGGGCTACTTCACGAGTCCGCAAGGGGTATCTGGTGCTGGAGATCGCGAGCGGGGATACACCGCCGCCACCCTCGTAGTCACCGGCGTCCACACCCCTCACGCTCCGGTGGTTGACTCAGTTCCGTTCTCCGCGAACGCAATCTGGCAGGGTCATCCGGAGTGCTACGGCCGGCTTTACCTGGCAGCGGTGTGGAGCAATCCGATCTACTCTGCCAGCGGACTGCTCTCTGAAGAAGATGCCACGAACCTGCCGGATCTGGTCCAAACGGGTCTGGCGTTGGGCGGGCACCACTTGCGGATTGAACTTCTCGAGGCAGTGACATACGCCGCTCCCCAGATAACTGGTGAACCGCGCCAACGCATCATCGAGATACTTAACGCCTATACCCCCGCAGCTGGCGATTGGGCATCCGGCAACTTGATCATTGAAGCCCTCGCCAGATTTGGCGAGATCAACCCGGCGGCCACCCTGGAGGACCTGGCCGGCTGGATCAACGATGTGCTGGCCGAGCAAGACGATCCACACCACCGACAACTCGCTGCCGAAATCGTCGGCCGCACAATCGACAACCAAGAGGTCCTCGGACCTTACGACGCTGCCGTCTCCGGACTACCTGAGGAACAACGCCTGACGTTGTTGGCGATGGCCGTGATGTATGACCCCCCGGAGAGGAGCGACAACGTCACCGAGTTGAATCCAACGCTGATCAATGTTGATGGCATCGTAAGTCAACTCGCGGACGGAAGCCCAAGCGCAACAGGGATTGTGGCTGCGGCTCTTGAACGGGCGGCAATTCACACTCCAGGGGAACTAGGCTTCTTCCAGAGCGAAATCATGGCTCACCTACACGGGCTGCGAGGGTGGGCCAAGATCGCGACAACACTCCCAGAAGTGACTGGAGACGATCTTGCCGATCCGATCGCGTTCACGTGGCGCCTTGTTGATGAACTGGTGTTCATGATCCTCCGGGGCACGCAGGACAGCGCACGCGCGACGGAGATCTGGAACCATCTGGTCGGCGAGTTTCCTAAAGAGACAGCCATTGTGCTCAAAGGCATCAATATGACCTTCGGGCCGCGTGACTTTGATCCGAGCTATTCCGGTGAGCCTCACTGGGGCGACGAGTTCGAACACCGTGACCTCCTTGCCATCCGCTATCCCGAGCAGGTTCGGCAACTCCTGGAGTGGGTGCTCACCCACCGCGACGAATTCCCACCCATGCACCGGCGCGGGACCTTCGGGGTCGACCAGTTTGCGATACGAACCCTAGGACTCGTCGGAACCGCTGAAACCGCCGATCTACTGCGAAACCACTACGTCCTTGATCCCGATCTTGGCGCAGAAGCGGTGAAAGCCAAACGCGCCATCGACGCTCGACTGGGGCTCTGACGGTCACTTTTGTCACAGTGACGACGATCCCTGAAGCCACCTAGCCTTCCGGACTGAGCTACACGTTTGTACCCCTCTGGGGGTATACTTGAGCCGAAATGAGCGCACATGGCTCCAGCCAGAGAAACGGCCGCACGCCATCGCAGGCAAGCATGCCAGCGGTGGGCTTTGACACGCCCCATGACCTGATCGCCGCCGAAGCTGCCACCCAGTGGGGAATGTTCACCACCGGCCAGGCCCTCCGCGCCGGCCTGACACGCAAAGCCCTATCACACCTGGTGACTCGACGCCATGTCGAGCACACCGACACCCGAGGCGTCTACCGCTTCGCCGGCACCCCCATCGACATCATGCTGGACCAGACCCGAGCCACCTGGCTATCACTGTCCCCCAAGCTGTTTCTACGTGAACGCCTCAAAGCGCTGCGAGATGCGGATCAGTGGAACGACGCCATCGTCTCCCACCTCACCGCCGCCAACTACATCTACGAACTCGGCAACCGCCAGCCCGACCACTGCGACTTCACCGTCAACACCGCCCGCCGGATCCGAAACACCGATGTGTGCTTCTACCCCCGCACCGATAAACCCGCCTGGCACAACGTCCACGGACTGCCCGTGACGACCATCGCCCAGACCATCGCCGACCTTCACGCCGATTCCCTCGACCAGGGCCACCTCGGTGAGATCGTCTACGACGCGATGCTGCGCCACGGCACCAGCCTGCACGACATCGCCGCCGCCCTCGACCCCGTCACCGACCACAACGGGCGCAACACCGCGCTGGGCCTCCTCGAGGCCATCAACGCCCCGACCGACATCGTCACCGCCAACGACCTGCTCTACAACCTCGGCCGCTAAACAGTGAGTTGGGCAAGCGAATACAGCAGCGAGACCGCTTTCTGGATTGCGCTTCGCCGCCGCGCCACCGAACAGGCCAAAACCACCCGCGTACCCCAGCAAGAACTGTTGCGCATGTTCATCATGCAGCGATTCATGGCCCGCATCTTCGAAAACCCTGCTGCGCCATGGATCGTCGCCGGCGGAACAGGTCTGCTTATCCGCGTCCCCGGTATCCGCGGAACCCGCGACATCGACCTCAACACCACCACCGACAACTACGGCACCCTCGACACCATCCGCGATGACCTGGCAACCTTCACCGGCGATAACCCCACCCTCGACCCCTTCCATTACACCGTCGACGACAAGACCGGCGTCTTCACCGGCGGACTCCAGGGCAGCTCCTGGCGGATCACCGCCGAAATCGGCGGACAGCGCGCCGCAGTGTTCGGACTTGACCTCGCCGCCGACGACACCACCGTGATCAGCGACATCGAACTCCGCGACGTCACCCCGGCCATCGCCGATATCCGCGGCCTCACGCCGCCGCCGGCAGTGCCACTATTTCCCCTGGAAAGCCAGCTCGCCGACAAGATCGCCAGCGTCAGCTACCGCGACGACCTCGGCCGCAACACCGGCCGCTACCGCGACCTTGTCGACCTCGCCATCTACGCCGGCCACGTCGACGTCGATGCCGACAAACTCCGCCAGGCCCTGCGGCGGCGCGCCGAGAGCCGCGGCCGTGACGTTCCCCGCAGCGTGCACGTCGCCGCGAACTGGGCCGCCGGCTACAACAAGACCGCCGCGGCCACCAACCTCCCTGAAGGACTGCTGACCGTTGAGGCCGCCACCGACACCGTCGCCGCCTGGCTCGATCCACTGCTCCAAGACGAGATTCCTACCGCCGCCGTGTGGGACCACCACGGCGGCGTGTGGCGCTCCGCGACGGACGCCCCGACAAAGCCGGGCCACGTGTGGGTTCGGCCGCACACCCGCGACGGCCAGCCGATCATCGACCACTACCGGCGCCGGCCGCGCTAACCCGTCTGCTCCTCCACGGCGGCTGGACTGTACCCGGCGCCGTGAAGCGCCTCCACCGATGTAGCCCCCCAGGCGCTCCCCGAAAGCTCCTCCCAGTCCACCTGCAAATCCTCACCGACGCCGAAAAGGAACGTCTCAACATTCCATTGCGTGCCTCGGGATTTCACCGCCGGAACCCGATCGACAGTGGAGGCCACGACGGTGCCGTAGCCGTTCAACGGCGGCTCGAGCTGGTAGAGAACAGCGGTCCCAGTCCAATCCACCAACCGGTCGCCGTCGCGGACACCCGTCGCGGGCCCGAGATAGCGGGCCAGACCGGCCTGCCGCTCCTCAAGGGCGGAAATCTCGGCGACAGTTTCGCGGATCTTGGTGCGCCCGTGCGAAGGGCACCGGCGGGGGCCGCCAGGTTCACGGCTGGATCGACACATGCTTTTACCGTGACCGATCGCGATAGAGCTTTCAAGACCACCTCAGAACAACCGGCAGCGAAGCCGCCACGGTGCCGTCTCCCCACTACACCCAATTCGCCTTTCTCTGGCATTGCGGTCGGTCCGTACAAAACAGGGGAAACGTTTAGTCCTGGCCGCAGTCAGTCTCGTCGAGTAGCGCTTCCACAGCGCCGGCGAGCTGAACCGCCGCGCACGCCCAGTACGCTCCCGAGGCCGTCTTGAATGACGCCAATTCGTGGCGTAGGTCTTCAATCATCGGCTTGGGAACGTGCACCATTAGCCCATTTTGGACTATCGGCCCGATGGACACACGGCCAGGTGTATCCGCTGCCTCACATGGTCGCGGCAACAGCGGCATAGGTCATGTCCGCCAACGTTTCTCGGCCCGCCGCGCGCTTGCTCAGCCACAGGGTTTCCCAGCCGCGCAGCAGTTGTTCCGCGGCGACCAGGCCGTCGTTCCAGCCGTCGGCGAGCGGTTCGGGGGCGTCAACCGGCGCGGTCATGATCTCAGCGCGTATGAGATGCATCCGTTGTTCCACCTCGTGCCATACGTGGTCCCCGCCGGCGCGGCCGATTTGCGCGACGGCGGCCGCCCGCAGCGGGTCGACGCCGAAGGCCTGGTCGTGGGTGTCGGAGACCCAGCTGGCGACTCCGCTGATGCGGGCGCCGATGTCGGTCTCTGGGATGGTCTGGACCTGCGGCCACCAGCCCTCCGGGGAGGCGATTTCCAGCCGGTGCCGCCCGGCCGGGTTATGCAGCGGATTCGGGTCGATGATCGTTTTGTCGTCGGCGACGACAACCGTGCGCGGCGAGAACAAACCGTCTAAGCCGAGGTAGTGGCGGGCGACCACAATGTGCGGTTCCTCGCCGGTGATGCGGGCGTAATTTGATAGCACTCGCGCTGGCGGGCGTAGGCCGCGCCACAGTTTGCGGACCGTCCAGTCGATGCGCGGATCGAGATGGGCCAGCACGACACCGTCGGGAAGGAACAGCCCGGCAGGAATCCACGACAAGCCCTCGCGGCCGGCGATGACGAACCGCGGCTTCTCCCCCACGGTCTGGAACACCGCGCACGCCCACTCGCCCACCCCGAACGCCGGATCGTTCAGCGCAGCGGTGAGCGCGGTCGCGGCGGTGAACTCTGGTGTCGTGGCCAGCCCGGCGCCGACGGTGGTCGAACCCATCTGCGCCAACTTCGCGCCCATCTGCTGGCCACCGAAGGAGGTGATCACATTCGGTGGTGGGGCGATCGGAGTTCCGACCGATCCACCTGGGGTTCCGACCGCAGTGGGAGAACCGGGCAACACCGGAGGGGCAGGGTTGGGCACCCCCGCCGCCGGGGGTGGCGCTAACGGGGCCGCCACCGGGCCCGCCGCCGCGGCCGCCGCCACCCCGGTAGTCGCAACAGATGGGGCGGCCACACCCGACGAAACCCCACCCGGGCTGGCCGGACCTGCTGTGGCAGGAACAGCTTGGCCCACACCGGGCGATGCGGTGGCGGGTGTGCCTTGGACCGGTGAGGACGACACCGTCGATTCCAACGGCGGGCGGAACGCCGCGGCCGACGCCGCCGAGGACGCCGCACCCGCCGCCGACCCGGCACCGGCAAGACTCGGCGCGGCGGGCGCTGCCACCGACTGCTGCCCTGGGGCAGGGGCGGCAGAACCCACCGGTGTCACACCCGGCCGGCCACCCGCCGCCGGCGACGCCCCAGCACCGCCAGCACCTGAACCGGCCGGGCTGCCGGCAGCCGAGGGTGACGCCGGGGCAGCACTCGACGGAGCAGCACCCGACGATGCAGGCGCACCACCACCACTTCCCGCCGCCGAGCCCGGGGCAGCGGGCACCGCCGAACCTGAACCAGGTGACGCACCCCCACTCGGCGCCGGAGGTGCCGACGGCATTGACCCGCCCACACCGGACGAACCCGCAGAAGCTGACCCCGGCAGGGAAGATGTTGAGGGACTCGGCGGCGCAGAGGCAGACGGCGCTGTTGGCGGAGTGGTCGTGGTCGGCGTGGCGGCAGTGGCAGCGTTCCCAAACGCCGGATTGCCGTTACTCACATTTGAAATCGTTGGCGGCGAACTGGCGTTCGGTAGCACTACCGGGGTGCTTTCAATCGGAGTTGACGCGTCAGGCAGTTCGCCATGTGCGCTTCCGGGCGGTGAGGAAACACCTCCAGGAATCGGGGCGGTGGGCGATCCGGGGCGGTTAACCATGAGTGTTATGAGCGCCAGGGGTGGCGGGGGGGAGGGAACGTGAATGCCGTTGTAGAGGATTTCGATGTCGTTTTTTGCGAGTGTTTTGGTGGCGCGGATTTCGGCTTGGAGTTGTTGGATTCGGGGGTCGCGGATGGCCGGGATCAGTGGTGTCGAAAGGAGTGCGGCGATCTCAATTTTTTTGGCGGCGATGAGTGCTTCGGCGGCAGCCACGGTGGTGACGATCGCGGTTTTCGTCAGTGCTATCTCTGCTGCCGCCGCCCCGATCTCCCCGGCCCCTTTTGTAAACCAACCGGCAAGTTGTTCGGCCATACTGCCGACGCGATAGGCGGCCTGAACTTGTGCCTCGAACCCCTCGGGAAGGAGCTGGTAGTAGGTGGCGGCGTCAGCGTAGGTTTTGGTTTCCGCGGTGGTAGCGCCGGTGGCGGCCGCCGCAACATCGCCGGCAAGGTCAGCCAGGGCAACTTCGTCGATCTCAGGCCAGTTGGTGCCGATCAACTCATCGGCATGCGGCGACGACGGCCGCAAAATCACCGCGGCGCGACCGTGAGGCAAGTCGCCCGAACAGCCCCGGCGTAATCAGCAACAGCCCTCCAAAGGGCCTGGTCGCTTGGCTCATAGTTCGGTATGCGAGAGGCGAATTCCTTCTCGTACAGGGCCTGCTCGCGCATCAGGCGAGCCAGGAAAGGATCCTGGGCTCTGTCGGCCAAACGGTTTAAATCATCCGCCTGGGCTTGAAGCACTGGGACTATGCCGAGGTTCAACGCTTTTTGTTCAAGAGACCACGAAGTGGCTGCAATGGTCGAGTCAGACTTACTCCACTCAGCCAGTTTGGCCCCATACGAATTGGAGATTGGCCCCCACTCCGCGCAGACCGGGTCCGGTACCGCGGGGATGGTTGGATTCACCTGCGGGGCGGCTGCTTCCACGGTGATGGTGGGTGCGGCGCTATTCGTGGTGGAGTCGCTGTTGTTACTAGAGCCCATGATGCTGCCGATTATTACGCCGAGGAGTAGTGCTGCGGCGGCGGTTCCACCCATCGCGGCCGATGGTCCGCGTCGGCGGGCTGCCGGTTTGGGGATGATCGGAGCAGGCGCGGGTGTGGCGGGGCGTGTGAGGAATTCGCGAACCTTGTCGTCGACTGCTGCGGGGGGCAAGTTGTGGTCCGTGAGTTCTTTGACGTAGACCGCCAGGGCCAGCTGCTGGGCCGCGTACATCGGCCCAGTCGGGGTATCGGCGCCGGGGATGAAGCGCGCAACAAGGTCCTCGCGCAGTCCCGAGGCCTGGGCGAGTTCGGCGCGGGTCATCCACGCCGAGGCGGCGGCATGGGGAGCGATCATCGTCATATCGTGAACACCTCAGCACTGTTGGTGACGGTGGTGGCGCCGTTCTGGTCGGTCTGTGTGACGCCTTCGGCGGCCTGGGTCAAACCGGTGCGCAACGCGTCGACACTTTTGTTGTAGGTGGCGATATCGGTGCGGCCGGCGACGAGGAAAGTGTTGAAGGCGGCTTCGATCCGCGCGGATTTGGTGTCGCTGCCGTGCGGGCTGGGCGGAAGTTCTGGGTGAAGGTGCATGCGGGCGGAGCTGCCGGCGGCGGCGCCGGCGGTGGGGTTGCCGCGAATGTTTGCCATGTTCAGTCCCTTGTCGATCCAGCAACCAGTGTACCGGGGTTTATACCGGTGTCGACATACTTAATCATGGGGTGGGGTGCAATTCCAGAGGACATGGGATGAGCTGGGGTGATGGGCTATCGGGCGGCGACGGGGTCTTCGAGGACGAGCTGGCGGGCCCGCTGGTAGGAGATGCCCAGGGCAACGCCGATATCGGTGTAGGTCAGGCCGGTGTCGCGCAGGACGCGGGCGGCGGCGCGGCGTTCCAGGGCAGCGTCATTTTGCAGCCGGCTGGCCTGGTCGGCTTTCGTGACGGCCAGCTCCAGGTGGCGGCGGGCCTTCTTGGGCAGGTCGACTTCGAGGTCAACGGCAATGGTTTTGGGTGATTTTTTAAGCAGGGTGGCGATCAGGTCGACGGCCATTGCTTCAGCCTCGCCGAGGTTTCTGGCCTGGGTGTAGTGATCCACGCCGGGGACGTGGATCACCCAGAACCGTTCACCGCGGGTGACGTGTGCTGTGTAGGTGGCTGTCATCGTCGTCGCCACCATCCTTTCCCGAGCTTGACTTCGCACAGTTTGTAGATGCGGACCTCGAGGTAGCCGTCCGTGTTCGCGTGGCGTGCGATGGGGACGTTCAGTCCGTCGAGGCTGTAGATGGTGTGGTTACCACCTTCCCGTAGGTGCTGAAAGCTCAGACCGGCCTTGCGGGCGGCGGTCTCGATGTTGCGGATCACGGTCGTTGTCTTCGGCATAGCTTAATACTATTGAGACGGTGTGACAAGTTTACAACCCCGCACTAGTAACTCATGGGTGGTGTGAATCGTTCCCCGGGGGTATTGCGGTGCCGATATAGCCGCACACCAACACCTGTTACCGCACGGCGCGGCGAAAAAGGATGGTTCCGGAAAGTGCTACGCCCAGTAGCGCGGCAGCTGCTGCAACTGGCGGCGGTAGTCAGGGTCGTCCAGGGCGGCGAGTTGGCTGTCGCGGCGCGGCCCGGGCGGCCAGCTCTGGACCCGGCCGCGCAGCCAGGCAGGCCAGTCGCTAACCAGTCCGGCGGCGGTCAGTCCGGCCCGGTAGGAGGCGGTCTGAAGGTCACGGTCCATCACAAACCCTGCCTCTAGATCGCTCGTCGACAGCGCGGCCTCCTGGTGGATCCGGCGCTGGGCGTCCTGCAGGTCGGCCAGGCACGCCGTGGTGGCGGCATGCCAGGATTCCAGGGAGGCCCGCCACCCCACTTTCATGTCCGGTTCCCAGTCCGCGTTGGGCAGGTTGGCGATCGTCTCGGCGGCCTGAACCTGCATCTGTTGATGGTGTTCATCGAGTTCCTCGACCGGTTCGCCGGCCGAGGCGAGTACCGCTGTCCGCCAGTCGGCATCGAGGACCCCGTGGCGGGCGCACACCAACTGGGTGTGCAGCAGTGCGGCGGTGGCGATCCGCTGACACAACTCGTCGAGGGATTCAGCGGCGGCATCATTCATGGCGTCGGTGGCGTTAGCGGCGGGCGCGGCGGCGGATTCCAATAACTGGGAAGGTGTTCCAGCTGCCAGCGGCTAGCGGGGGTGTTCAGCCGCTCCAACAGTGTGCGGGCGGTGTCACTGTCGTGCTGTTGCAGCCAGCCGATCCAGTCGCTGTCGTCTCCCCCGCCGGCCAACCCGGCGCGATACCACGCTTCGATGTGCAGCAGCGGCGGTGACTGCGGCCGGCCGGCGGTCGGCGCGGGTGGTGCAGAGTCGGGTTGCGGCCACCGCAGCTGCCCACGTAGCCGCCGGATGGACTCCCGTTGCGCGGCGCGTTCGGCGTCGTTGGCTAATTCGGTGTCCCGCTGGACTTGCTCGAGTTCGTGGTAGGTGGCGGTGGTGGCGGCGAACCAGGAGTTCAGTGACAACCGCCACCCCGCACCGCTGTGGGGTTCCCACGCCGCCGCAGCCCGGGTGGCTACCTCCCGGACCGCGAGGTGATCCCCGGCAGCGAACGTCACCGCGGCCGACGGGCCGAGGGGAAATAACGCCAGACTGTCCCGCCAGTTCGCGGTCAACGTCCCCGCACGGGCTCGTGTCAGCACCGACAGCAGCAGATTGGCGCGCACCACCCGGTAGTGGGCGCTGGCCAGGTGCTGATCGAACTCACGGTGGCGGCGGAGCCGGTCAGCGCGGAACCGCCGCAACGCCACACTCATGCGATGGATACGGTCCCCGGACGTATCAGGGCCAACTGGATCGGATTCCACACCCGTAATTGTGCCCCGCGCACCGGACAGCGCCGCGGAACAACTCCTCTTGAGAACCATCCAGCAGCTGTCAATGCTTGCTGGGGACACAACCTAGACCGAGAGGAGCCGGATCGGATGTGCAAAGCGAGCACCGAGCCTGGTGGGCCGCGGCGCTGCTCCGGGGACACCCGCAACGCCTACGGGGCGGCCGGTGCGGCGGTGGCCCAACTGCAACGCTGCGAGTCGCTGTTGATGTCGCAACTGCCGGTCGGCGACGCGGACTCCCCCGCCGGCGAGCCGCACCAGGTCAGCTTCGACAACAAGGACACCCGGATTGAAGACATCCGCCGCGAGATCGACGCCGCCGTCGACGGACTCAACACCGGCGAACGGTGGAAAGAATTCCTCGACGTGTCCCGCCGCTTCCACAACTACAGCCTCAACAACCAGATGCTGATCCTGCTGCAAAAACAAAAAGCCACCCGGGTGGCCGGCTTCCATAAATGGAAAGAATTCGGCCGCTCGGTCAATAAAGGTGAGCGGGCCATCTGGATCTACGCCCCGATGATCAAAAAGATCGGCGCCGAGGACGCCAACGGCAAACCTAAACTTGGACCCGACGGTAAACCCGTCAAACGCGACGCTCTGATCGGCTTCAAAGTCGTCCCCGTCTACGACGTGTCCTCCACGAGTGGAAAGCCCCTCCCCGAGCCACCCGTGATCCCATTCAACCGCACCTCCGGGGAAGCACCCGAGGGCATGCACGACGACCTGCGCGCCCAAGTGGAGGCCCACGGCTACACCCTGGAGTACCGCGACCTCGGCACCGATTCCGGCATCCCCGACGGGGCCACCGATCCACGCACCAAGAAGGTCATCATCAACACCTCCTACAGTCACGCCCACCAGGGCATGACGCTCGCACATGAACTCGCCCACATCGAGTTGGGTCACCTCGAGCGCACCGCCGACTACCACGTCCGTGCCGGCGGGCAACGCCACACCATGGAAGTCGAAGCCGAAAGCGTCAGCTATGTGATCAGCCGCCGCTACGGCATGGAACCGGACTCGTCGTTCTCCTACATCGACGGCTGGGCCATGGGCGACAAAGAGAAAGTCCGCAAGACCGCCGATGCGGTCATCAAAGCCACTGACCGCATCCTCAAGAAAATCACCCGCTTCAACTAGCCCCAACGAAAGGAAGAACAGATGAGCGACAACCCCATCCGGATCCCGGTAGAAATCCTCGACGAGGACCCCAACACCGTGGAGGTCGAGATCGTCGACCCCACCGACGGCACCCGCCACACCTTCACCGGAGCCGACGAACTGTCCGTCCACCGCGCCATTGACGACTTCTGGGGCATCGGCGAGGCCAACCGGGCCGGCCAGTCATGACCAGCACCGAAGACCGTCAGGCGCAGACCCTCGACGAACTCGCCGATGTCCGCCGCCAGCTCGCCGCGGCCCGGGCCCGGCTACGCCGCGCCGCGATCGACTACGCCGCCACCCCCGACGGTGCCGCGGAAATGTTCCGGCGCTACGAACTGGCCACCGACCCCGAGGAACGCGACGAGCTCCGCGACATCTACCTTTCCGGGCTGGCCTCCTCCACCGAGGAATATCAGCGGCGCTGCGCCCTGGGCAACGACACCCCCGGCGATGGCCCTGTTGAGGCGATCCCGGTCGGTGACTTCTCCGATCCGGTGGCCCGGGCGTTGATCGAGCACCGCATCATGGGTGCGCTCCGCTGCGGGCCGGCGGCAGTGGTCACCGGAGAGGTCACGGTGTCATTGGTGAAGGTGCTGCCCGACGGACAGACCCGCCAGCGACTGAAGCTGACCTGCCCGGCGGAATTCGGTGCCTTCTGCGACCCCCTGTCGAAAGTCGTTAGCGACGCATTGGCCGATCCGAAAATGGCCCGCATTCGCGCGTCCTTCTTCGGCCACGACGTGTGCACTGCGGTGGCCGCGGGCAGGCAGGAACCGTGACCGCCGCCGTCGCGCTGCACCCCAGCGCCGGCATCGACGTCGAAACCCCCCAAGAGCGCGCCCACCGCAGAGTCGAGGAACTGCGCCGCGCGGCCAGCGGGGTACTGGAAGTCCTGGCCTACATCTACCTCGATGAGGATTGGAAACATCTCACCGACCACGACGGTCACCCCTTCGCCGGGTTCACCGCCTTCGTGCAACACAGCCTCGGCGGATCCGCCTCCAACGCCCGCCGCTACCGCCAAGGAGTGGAAACACTCATCGTCCCGCTCCACGAGATCACCGCCGACGGAACTCGAATCCCCGTCACCCCCAACGACATCGTGCGTCTCGGGCGCGACGGCGCCGAAGCGGTCCTTGAGGCAGCCCCCACCGCCCTGGCCGGCATCACCGACACCACCGCCCAAACTTCCGCGCTTCGCGGCCTGCTCGACACCGTCATCGCCGACCACCGCTCCCCAGGTCGTCTTCCCGAGCGTGCACTTCCTGAAATCCCGGCCACCGTTCCCCCACCAGCGCTCACCGCCGCAACTGACGGCCACGACCCGTGGGGATCTGACCCCAACACCTCTACGGAACACACCGAGGACACCAGCGGCGGCCTCGACGCCGCGGACTACACCGCGCTGCGCGCAACACTGGCCGCCGTGCTGGACCTCGATCCCGTGGCCGCCGCAGGCGAAATCAACGCAGCCCACAGCTCCCGGCTAGCCAGGGACTGTCTGGCCGGGGCGCAACGACTGGCCCGCATCGCCCAACTCCTCAAAGCGCTGCGTTAACGCTTCGCGTCACACAATTTTTGTCGGCGATGCCGGGCACACTTGGGCTCGGCACCGAGAGGAGCGCGTTTATGAGCAGGCCGCTGGTCTTCCTGGACACGGAGACAACAGGTTTGCACGACGACCGCCGCGCGTGGGAGATCGCGATGGCCCGCCGTGAAGACGGCATCACCCGCGTGGTGACAATCTTCGTCGATGTCCGCGATATCGCCGTCGCGGAGGCTGACCCGGCCGCGTTGACAATCGGCCGCTTCCATCAGCGGCACCCCGGCCTGGGTGCTGCACTGCCCGAGGGGGCGCTGCATCTACGTGAGGCCGATGCGGTGGCGGTGGTGGATGAGTGGACCGCCGGCGCCGAGATTTTCGGGATTAATCCCCTCTTCGATACTGAATGCCTCGAGGCGGCGATGCGCAGGCACGGACGAACACCGCAGTGGTGGCGCACACCGGTTGATGTCGCCGTGTTGGCGCGAGGTTTCGTCCTCGGCCAGGGCGACATGCCGCATCGCGGCTCGGACAAACTGTCGGCCCAGTGTGGGGTCGCCGCACCGGTCGAAGATCGCCATACCGCCCTGGGCGACACCCTGTGGACGGTCCGATGGTTCGACCACATGATCTCCGCCGCGGCGTGACCACCACAACGCAGCAGATGATCAGGTCGTAGATAAACCGTCTCTGACGCGGACACCACCCGGGCGGGTGAGCCGCTCGCTATGTGTTGTTGACGGAGATTTCGACGGTGAGGCCGGCGGCGGCGGCCAGTTTCAAGAGTGCATCGACACTGAACCGGTCGTGTTGTCCTCGGGCGAGGTGGGAGATCCGCGGTTGGCTAACGCCGATGCGTTGTGCGGCTTCGGCTTGGGTCCAGCCGTGTGCGGCAATGCGGGAGTTGATCGCGGCAATGAGTTCTTTGCGCACCTCGACGTTACCTGCGGCCCGGGATGTCGAATCGGTGACAGTCATGGAATGCGACAGGCCTTTCATTCGTCGGTGATCACCTTCGAGTGTATTCGCCCGGCGGGGGCGGCTCCACCAGTGCGCTGGCCGCGAACGGTTAGGTGGCGAGGCCGGCGTCGGCCACGATGTCGGCCCAGGTGGTCGCCGCCAAGTTGGGCCCGCTCGTGCCGCGGAATATCCCGACCAGGGCTGGGTCCTTGTTGGGGAGCAGCGCTAGGACCGGGCCGCCGGAGTCGCCGGCGAAACTTTTGATGTTCCTGCCGTTCATGGTGAACCAGCCGGCGTAGACAGCGCTGACCTCGCCGCAGGAGCTGCCGGTGGCGGCCCCGATGTGGCAGACACGCATCCCCGGTTCGGGACGTATCGCCGGCTGGGCCTGCACCGGCGGGACGAAGTCGGGCAGCGCCCGGTCTAAGGCTTCGACGCCGGTGGCCAAGCGGATGACCTCGTAGTCGATCACCACGTCGCGGGGGCCGCTGGGGATTTTTCCCGGGGGGTCGTGGCGGGAGGTGATGACCTGGCCGACGTAGTCACCGGCCTCATCGCGCACCACCGGGTCGGTGTTGCAGTGCCCGGCGGAGAAGGCCAAGCCGGAGGCGGCGTCGGCGTAGCCCATCGTGCAGATGGTGGTGCCCTGGTAGATGGTCATGCCGGGGTAGGCGGCGATCGCGGTGGCGGCACTGTTGGCCGGGGCGGGTGGGGTTTCCGACCAGCCGACGGCGACGGTGGCGACGACGGTCAGGAATCCAAGGACACCGGTTCCCCTCATCGGCCGGCCCGATCTGGATCCGGCACAGGGCGGTGTTGCTGCTCTTGTTCGATGAAGTCGGCCATGAACTCGACGAACACCTGATTCAGGGTGAGCCGTTTGCGGCCGGTGCGGATCTCATGGTCATAGACCGCTTCCTCGAAGCGTTTCTTGAGATCCGGGTCGGACCGGAAATTGATTTGCACGGTGGGTCTCTGCTTCTGCTGCTTGTCGGTCATATTCGCTCCCCGCGAGCTGTCGGTCCTTTCCAGCATGACAGTGGCTAGCCATGAAAGCCAGACTAGCTGTGCTAGTCGACATAGCCGTGCTAGCTAGCGTGGCTAGCATGGCTAGCCGCCTGTGTCGGGAGGTGGCCGTACCATGCCGACCACAGGCCAAAAAATAGCGCCCGACCAGCACCGAAAGAAGGCCGACGCAGATGTGCCGAGCCAGCACCGAACCCGGCGGCCCCCGCCGCTGCTCCGCAGACACACGAGCCGCCTACACCCGGGCCGCGAGCGCCGTCGACCAGCTCGAACGCACCGAAACCGCCCTGGATGGCCGCCGCGGAGCGCACCGCCCCCGCCGCCGCGCCCGGCCGGCACTGTCTCCATCTCGAGCGGCCGACTATAAGCGTTGCCCGCTGCTCTACCGGCTGCGCGCCATCGACCGGATCCCGGAAATCCCGCCACCGGCGGCGACACGCGGCACCGTCGTGCACGCCGCCCTGGAAAAGCGCTACGCCCTGCCGGCGGCGGACCGCACCGCCGACACCGCCCGCCAACTGATCGGACCGGCGTGGGACCGCGTCCTGGCCCAACAGCCCGCCCTGGCCCAGCACTTCGATGACGAACGGGCCCAGGCGCTGCTCACTGAGTCCCGCGACCTGATCTCCCGCTACTACCAGTTGGAGGACCCGACCGCGTTCACCCCCGAGTCCGTCGAGCACCGCATCGAGATGCAACTCGACGACGGCACGCCGCTGCGCGGCTTCGTTGACCGCATCGACGTCGCCCCGACCGGCGAACTGCGGGTCGTTGACTACAAGACCGGGCGGTCCCCGCGGGAAGGGCACGGCGAATCCAGTGCCCTCTTCCAGATGAAGTTCTACGGGCTGGCGATGCTGCGCGCCCGCGGGATCGTCCCGACCAAGCTGCGCCTGCTCTACCTCGCCGACGGTCAGGTCCTCGACTACTCCCCCGACCGCGCCGAACTCGAACGGTTTGAAAAGACTTTGTCAGCACTGTGGCGGGGCATCCAAACCGCCACCGAAACCGGCGACTTTCCGGCCACCCCTAACCGGCTGTGCGGATCCTGCAATCACCAGTCCCGGTGCCCGGCCTTCGGTGGCACTCCCCCACCCTATCCGGGTACTGCGTAAGCAGCGCTCTAAAACCTCAGCGACGGGTCCTCTAGCTAGGGTTTCCCACATTTCCATGCGCCGGATTTCTGGCCGGTTGTGTCGCCGGGTTTAGGGCCGGGTTTAGGGCCGGGTTTAGGGCCGGGTTTAGGGCCGGGTTTAGGGCGGGGTGTGGGCCGGGTTTGCAGCCGGATCACGCTCCGGACTTTCCGCCGGGTGTTGTGGCGGGTTTAGTGCCGGGGGTCTCCCCGAGTTTTGCACCGGCAGGTCAGCCGGGCTTCACACCGGACGGTTAACCGGCCGGGTCGCCGCCCGTGTGCCCTTCAGTGCGTTGGCCCGGCGGGTAGTCCGGCGAGCGGGCCGGCCAGATGGCCGCCCTGCCTGCCGTGGCGCCGGCACGGTCACCGGCAGGCCGCCTGGACCGCTGACCCGGGGTGCGGCCCGCCGGTGACCCGGACGGCGGACCGACCGGATGTCCGGGCGGCGTCACGGTCGGGTTACAGGACGTGGTCCCGGCCGTGTCGCTGCCCGGTGACGGGAGTGACGATTGTTAACTTCGGGCCCATGACATTCACAGGGCCCGCGCGGGTAATTCTCTTCGCAAACAAAAAGGGCGGGGTGGGCAAATCGACCGTCGTGGCATCGGTCGCGGACATGGTCGCTACCGGCGGACGACGCGGCGGCCGTAAATGCCTCGTGATCGACGGCGACCCCCAGGCGACGCTGACGAACATGGACCTCGGGGCAGTCGGCGGCGACATGGGCGCTTCCCTGTCGAAGACCCTGCAGTTCGGGGATCCTCTACGACCGATCAGGGGTGTCCGCCCCAACCTCGACGTGATCGCCGGGGGATCCATGCTGACCGCGATCAGCAGCGCAGCGGGCGCTGTGCACGCCAGCGGGGGCAGCCTGGCCGCTAATCTTCAGCGCTCATTGGAGGTGCTCTGTGAGCAAGAGGGCTACGAAATGGTCCTCATCGACTCGGCACCGGGGTGGGCCGAAGAGCTTCTCCTCGACGTTTTCATGCAGATCGCCAACTACTTGATCATCCCCACGAAATCCGACCTCGGCTCGATGGACCCGATGCGGCAGCTCGCCGAACTATTTTTCGGTGCCCGCAGCGGCGGCGCGTCCATTGAACTCCTCGGCGTGGTGCTGGTCGCCACCGATGTGCGAGCCCCGAAGCGATGCGCGGATGCGCTGACGAAGATCACCGAATTGCTGGGCGGATCCGGGGTGGACCCGTTCAGCGTCCCCATCCGGATGAACGAAGCCGCCGCGATCGACATGCGGGACTTACACGTCACGGTCCAGGAACTGGCCACAGTCGTCAGCAAGTCCAAGACCTCAACCCTCAGGAAGCTCCGGAGCGGTGAAGCTCCCGGGCGCACCACCTGGACGGGGGAGAACATCACCGACCTCGTCGGTGACTTCCAGGAATTGGTCTACGAGATCATCACGCGAATCGCACGGCACGAGGCTGAGGACGGCCACATCGCACCGGTAAGGACAGCACAATGAGTTCAACTCCGCAGCGGCAAAAACTGACCAGCGCATTCACCTCCGACGCGCAGAAAAAGGCGGAAGAAAAAGCGGCAGCGAGGAAGACGGCGGCGGACGCCCGAGACGCCCGAGACGCGCGGCTGGGCGCGGCCATCGACAACTTGCCGCCTGCAACAACTAGGCCGGAGGAGCCGGCGTCGCCCCTGCGACTCGTCCCGGACGGCTCCGACGCCGAGCTGGCCGCGAAGGCGGTCACCGCCCAGACGCCGGCGACGTCACCGGCTGACGAACCGGCCCCGGCACCGACCGCTCACACAACAGCCACCTTGACCCCGCGGGGAGAAAAGTCACCTCGCCCCGCGGTGCGGCGGCCGGCCCGCGGGGCGCGCAGCCGTGTGGTCAAACCTCCCGAGGCGGAAGTCCCCTATGCCGTGTACGAGAAACTTCGCGACGTCGCAGCCGCCGAGAAAGCCGAAAATCCGGTGGCGGCAAGGACTCACGGGGTCATCGTGATGGACGCCATCGAACGCCACGCCGCCGTGTTAGCGGTCAGGTGGACGGCACCGATTTCCGCCGAACCAGCCCCGGGTTCGTTGTTCATTCGAACCGCGACGAAACAGGGGGCCCGGCACCGCACACGAACTGAGCCCATGCACCCCGTCACCCTCGGCGGGGTCAGTCCCAAGAACCGGGAACTCATCGACAGTCTGGCACTGCAGTGGAACGCCGGCAGCAGGGCTGCGTTGGTAGAGGAGGCCCTGCGTCTCGAGTTTGGGATGCCGCGCTCAGATGACCCGGCGGAACACCGCCGGACCTGACAGTTCACTGAATTTCACTGGCACGCCCCGCTGTTGGGCTTCGATCACCATCGGGACGCCGGCATCGGTGCGGCCGGCGAAAATTTGAACGTGCTCGGGTCCCCGGTAGGAAAAGTTGGAGAACACGAGATCGCCGGGGCGGGCGTGGGCGAGATCCACGGCGCGGCCGCAATAGATTTGGCCGTAGGTCGTGCGCGGCAAGATGACCTGGCCGCCGGTGGCCTGGGCGACGGCGAACTGGGTCAGCCCGGAGCAGTCGAACCCGCCGCCACTGGGCCCGCGGGCACCGCCGCCGCCCCACACGTACGGCAAGCCCAGGGCGCGGCGGGCCTCGGCGACGATTTTTTCGCGGATGTTGGAGCGCGGGTCATCGCGCGCGGAGGACCGCTCGCCGGCGGTGGGGGAGAGGGAGCTGGCGAGCACCGTCTGGCTGGGGCTGCTGAGTTGGGTGAGGGGTTGCAGCATCGGCGACAGCGCTGCCGGTGCGGCGCTGGCCAGGGACGGCACTGCGGCGGTGGCGGGCAGTGAACTGGTCAGGGGAGTCGCCAGCGAGGTGAGGGGACTCGAGGGCATGGCGGCCGGTGGTGCTGTGAATGGGCGGGGTGCGGACGTGGGGGCGGGGGTGGGGGCGGGGGGGGGGGCGGGTGGGGGGCGGTGGGGGCCAGGCGGGGGGG
>SYAB01000229.1 GCA_005787665.1 Actinomycetota bacterium | reverse complement strand
GTGACCGAGAACAACGATTCGCTCTATTGGGAGAACCTCAACCGCGCGAAGAAGAGCGTCGCGCTCGATCTCGCCCGGCCCGAGGGGCGCGAGCTGCTCCAGGCGCTGGTGCGCGCGACGGGGCAGTTCGTCACCAACTTCCCGGCGAAGGGGTTCCTCGCGCACGATACGCTGGCGCAGGGGCGCGCCGATCTGATCACCGTGCGCGGCCAGCGACTGCTGCAGCGTTGCCCGGTCTGCCTGTATGCCGGCTCGATCATGCCGCCGGATCTGCTGGCCTTCTGCCCGCCGGACGCCCTCGTCGTCGATACCGGACCGCTCACCCTCGATCGGATCGTCGAACACCTCGCCGAGGCGCATGCGGGCGGCCACGACGTGGCCAGGCTGCATTCCGGCGACCCCTCGCTCTACAGCGCGGTCGCCGAACAGTGCCGCCGCCTCGACGCCCTCGCCATCCCCTACGAGATCGTCCCCGGCGTGCCGGCTTTCGCCGCCGCCGCGGCGGCGCTGGGTCGGGAGCTCACCGTGCCGGGCATCGCCCAGACGGTGACCCTGACCCGGGTCTCCACCCTGTCCACCCCGATGCCCCCGGGTGAGGACCTGGCCGCGTTGGCGGCGTCGGGTACCACCCTGGTGATCCATCTCGCCGCCCACCGGATCGACGCGGTCGTGCCGCAACTGCTGGCCGGGGGCTACCGGCCCCAGACCCCGGCCGCGGTGGTCGCCTTCGCGAGCTGGCCGCAGCAGACCGTGCTGCGCGGCACCCTAGCCGATATCGCCGCCGCGACGCTGGCGGCCGGGATCACCCGTACCGCGGTGATCGTCGTCGGCGATGTCCTGGCCGCCCAGGGATTCAGCGACAGTTACCTGTACTCGGCCGGACGAACCCGCGGAACGCAGCATTGATGCGACTGCTCCTGCTGGGCGGCACCGCCGAAGCGCGCGAGCTGGCCGGCCGTCTGCACCCGCGTGTCGAGTTGGTCAGCTCGCTGGCCGGGCGGGTTCCCGATCCGGCGCTGCCGCCGGGCCCGGTCCGGATCGGCGGATTCGGGGGAGTGTCCGGGCTGCGGAACTGGCTGCGCGACAACGACATCACCGCCGTTGTCGACGCCACCCACCCGTTCGCCGCCACCATCACCGCCAACGCCGCCGCGGCCTGCCGGGACGTGGGCGTCGCCCACCTGGTGCTGCACCGGCCGCCGTGGGATCCGGGCACCGCGGCGACGGTGCGATCCGACGGCGAGGCAGCCGAATACGTTGCGGCGCGGACGTTCTCCAGGGTGTTCCTGACCACCGGCCGGTCCGGTATCGAACCGTTCCGCGCCGGTTCGGCCTGGTTCCTGATCCGCGTGGTGACCGCACCCGACCCGGCGTCGCTGCCGGCCCGGCACACCCTGGTGCTGTCCAGGGGTCCATACCGGTATGCCGACGAACGCGCGCTGCTCGCCGGGCACCGGGTCGAGGTGCTGGTCACCAAGAACAGCGGCGGGGCGCTGACCAGTGCCAAACTCGACGCCGCTCGCGATCTCGGCGTCGAGGTGGTGATGATCGCCCGCCCCTCCTTGCCGCCCGGGGTCGACGTGGTCGAATCGGTGGCCGAGGCCGCGGACTGGGTGCAGGGTCAGCCGGGGTAGCGGCGCGGGGTGTAGACGGTCTCGCCGTACCACTGGGTCTGCGACGACCCCACGATCAGTAGGCACCGCATGTCTACCTCGGACGGATCCAGATCGGCCAGCCGGACCACGCGGACCGACTCTGCCGGCCCGGACACGTCGCGCCCGATCACCACCGGGGTGCCGGCGTCACGGTGCTCCAGCAGCAGGTCCCGCATCGCCGCGACCTGCCAGGTCCGGCTCTTCGAGGCCGGGTTGTAGATCGCCAGGACCAGGTCTGCGGCCGCCGCCGCGGAAAGCCGGGCAGCGATGACCGACCACGGCTTGAGCCGGTCGGAGAGCGAGATGACGGCGTAATCGTGGCCTAGCGGGGCGCCCACCCGGCTGGCCACCGCCTGGGCCGCCGTCATCGCCGGGATGACCCGCACGGCGACCCCGGGCCATTGCTTGGCCTCCTCCAGGACGGCGGTGGCCATCGCGAAGACGCCCGGGTCCCCGGAGGACACCACAGCCACGGCGCGGCCGCGCTCGGCCAGTTCGCAGGCCAGTCGGGCCCGGGCCGGCTCGTCGGTGTTGTCGCTGGGGTGTCGGCGCTGCCCCGGGCTGGGGGCGACCCGGTCCAGATATGTCCGGTAACCGATCAGGTCGGTCGCGGCGGAGAGTTCCCGTCGGCTCTGCGGGGTCATCCACTCCGCGTCGCCGGGTCCCAGCCCGACCACGGCGACGGTCCCGCTGCGCACCCCGGCGCCCGCGACGCGCCCGCCGCCCGGCAGGATCGCCAGCGAGAAATACGGCACCTGGGCCCCGTCGACCTCGCGGGCCGGCAGCACCCGCTGGCCCGCCGTGCTGGCTCGCTCGACGTACACCGCGTCGTCGAGCCGGCCCGCCATCGACAGTGCCTCGCGAACCTGCGGATAGGTTCGGCCCAGCTTCATCACCACCGCGGCGTCGGCGTCGGCCAGCCGGCGGGCCAACTCCGTGACCGGCAGGGTCCCGGGCAGTACCGACAGCACCTCGTCACCGGTCACCAGCGGGGTGGCGATCGCCGCCGAGGCGGCACTCACCGACGTCACGCCGGGGACGATCACCGCGCGGAAACGTTCGGTGAGCCGGGTGTGCATGTGCATATAGGAGCTGTAGAACAACGGATCGCCCTCGGCGAGTAGCGCGACATCCCGGCCGGCGTCGAGGTGTGCGGCGATGCGCTCGGCGGCGTCGGCGTAGAACTGCTCCATCGCCCCCGGGTAGCCGCCCGGGTGGTCGGTGGTCCCGGTCGTCACCGGGTAGACGAGGTGTTCCTCGATCTGGCCTGCGCGCAGATACGGCTCGGCGATGGCGCGCGCGACGCTGTTCCCGTGCCGCGCACTGTGATAGGCGACCACGTCCGCCGCGGCGATCACCCGGGCCGCCTTGACGGTCACCAGTTCCGGATCACCCGGGCCGAGACCGACCCCGTACAGGGTGCCCGTCATTCGCGTTCACTCGCGATCGCGTTGACCGCCGCGGCCGCCATCGCGCTTCCGCCGCGCCGGCCTCGCACCACCAGATAGTCCATCCCCCTCGGCCGGGCGACGAGTTCGGCCTTCGACTGCGCCGACCCCACGAACCCCACCGGGCCGCCCAGCACCGCGACCGGTGCGGGCACGCCGGAGTCGATGAGTTCCAGGAGACGGAACAGCGCGGTGGGGGCGTTGCCGATCGCCAGGACCGCGCCCGCGAGTCGGTCCGCCCACAATTCGACCGCGGCCGCCGACCGGGTGGTGGCACGGTCAGCGGCCAGCGCGGCGGCCCGGGGGTCGGCCACCAGGGAGACCACCTCGTTGCCCGCGGGCAGTCGGGCCGCGGTGATCCCGGCGGCCACCATCGACGAATCGCACAGGATCGGGGCGCCCGCGGCCAGCGCGGCGTGGGTGGCGCGCACCACGTCCGGGGTGAAGTCGATGTGGTCGCTCAGATCGACCTGCCCGCAGGTGTGGATCAACCGCACCACCACCCGGCCGACGTCGGCGGGGAATCGGCTCAGGTCCGCCTCGGCCCGGATCGTCGCGAACGACTGCCGGTAGATCTCAGCGGCGTCGCGGATGTAGTCGAGCACGCTGACCACCCTACGGTCGGCGCCCGAGCGTGGCGTACCCGTCTCCGGTTGCCACCAGCACCGTGCTGTCGGGCGGGCGCCCGCAGGCCCGTTCGCAGCCGACGAAGTGAACCGCGCCGTGAACCGGGCCGGTTGCGGTTCCCGATTCGACGGTCCGGGCCGCCTCGGCGCGCACATCGGCCCGCGACCGCTCGCAGCCCGGACTGCCGACACAGGAGGTGACCTCGAGCCAGCGAGAGGTTCCGTCGAACACCAGTCCCAGCGGTGCCAGCACCCGCAGCGCCGTATCGGCAACCGACTCGGTGAGGTCGCACACCAGCAGCGAACGCCAGGGGGTGATCACCACCGGCGCGCCGATCGCCGCCACGAACTGTGCCTGGCGGGCCGAGAGCACACCGAGGGGTACGGCGGCGCCCAACGCCACCGAGCCGTCGTCCTGACCGATCCACCCGACCGGGGCCCGGCCCGGCTCACACACCGCTCCCGGCGGCACCGCCCGCGGGTACCCGGTGAGCAGGGCATCGGGGTCGGGCAGTTCGGCCACCCGCCAGGCGGTCCCGCGTCGCCGCAGAAAACGGCGCGCGACCGTGCCCAGTGCGTCCACCGCCGCGCTCGGCTCGAGCCTGATCCCGGTGTCCCGGCCGGCCAGCAGCAGTGCGACGCCGTCCCCGCCGACCCGGACACCGGCATCGGCGCCCAGCCCGGCGACGTCCCCGCGACCGTCGTCGATGCCGAACAGAAAGCGACCCGGCAGTCCAGCCAGCTCCGGATCGCCTTGGAGGAGCCGATCCAATTCGGTCACCCACGGCCGCACGTCGGCCAGGCCGCCGGCGCGGCCGGACAGCGGTGAGGCGAGGATGTTGCGCACCCGCTCGTGGGTCGCCGAGGGCAACAGGCCGGCGTCGATCGCCATGCGCCCGACCGTCGCGGTGGCGGTGATCCCGCGGAGTTGCACATTGGCGCGCGAGGTCAGTTCGATGGTGCCCGACCCCAACCGGATGGCCGCATCGGCGAGGACCTCGAGCTGGCGGGGGGTGATCATCCCCCCGGGTAGCCGTATCCGGGCCAGCGCACCATCGCCTGCCCGGTGCACCTGCAGCGCACCCGGGCAGGCGTCCTCCTCGCGCGTCCTGCTCACGAACACACGGTAGGCCGCGGCGTGCCACGATAGGGATGGGGACACCGGGATGCGGGGGCACCGGAGAGGGGCGCGGCACACGACGGGACGGTTCGGCGGTGACACCAGGCCCGCAGGGCGAGTCGCGATCCTGCTCGGGCTACTCCTCGTTGCCACGGTGTCGTTGCGGGGCCGGGTGCCGGAGGTCCGGCCCGGTGCCGACGAGCCCGCCGCCGACAGCCCGGCTTCACTGGCCGGGGTCATCGCGCTGTTGGCGTCCTCGGTACTGATCATGGGAATCGAGCTGGTGGCGTCGTTCCGCAAGCGGGCCCCCGACCTGCCGGCCGGGCATTGGGAACCGCCCCGCGGCGCGGTCGGTCCGCGGGCCCGTCAGCACCGGCGGCTACTGCTGGTGGCCGCGTTTCTGGCGGTCGCCTGGCTGACGGCTCTGATGCTGGGCAACCTGTTGCGCGACGTGCCGATCGACGTCGCCCAGCAACCTCCGCCGGTCCCCTCGGCGAGCCCGGGCCAGCCCGTGGCCCCGTCGCCTCCGCCGGCCGGGTCACGCGCTGCGCAGCCGGATGGGCGGGTTCTGCAGTACCTGCAGGTCACCACCGTGGTCCTGGTGGCCATGACACTGACCGCAACCGTGGTCACCGCCGTCCGGCGTCGGCGCCGGCGCGTCGCCGAGCATCGGGACCTCGGCGCGGCCGCGGAGCCCCTGGTCGAGGCGCCCCCGGTCGAGGCGTCCGCGGATGAACCGCTCGCGGTCGCAGCCGAGCGGGGTCTGGCCGAGGTGGCCGACCTGAGCCGCGGACCGCGGGAGGCGATCATCGCCTGCTACGCGGCGATGGAGCGGGCGCTGGCCGACTCCCCGGGGGTGGCGCCGAAGGAGTCC
>SYAB01000228.1 GCA_005787665.1 Actinomycetota bacterium | reverse complement strand
GAAGGCGACCTTCCGGTCGTCGCGCAGAGAGTTGATGAAGTCGTTGGTGAACTCTTCGGTGGAGACGTATTTGACCCGCATACCTGGGAAGAGACGCTGAGCGTAGTTTCCCGCCGCGTGCAGAAGATGGGTTTTTCCGAGCCCGGACTCACCCCAGATGAACAGCGGGTTATAGGCCCGGGCCGGGGCCTCGGCGATCGCCAGGGCCGCCGCGTGGGCGAACCGGTTCGACGCGCCGATGATGAAAGTGTCGAAGGTGTAGCGGCGGTTGAGGCTGGTGTCGGCCGGCTCGCCTTTGGTCTCGCCGCGGGACCGTTCGATGAAATGGCTCGGCCAACTGTCCGGGGCGGCTGTGGAATGCGGTTCGGCTTCGAGCGCGTCGAATTGGGCGCTGGTCAGCGGAACGTCGTGATCCGGGGATTCATCGGCCCCGTGTTCCGGGGCCGGCTCGATCCGGACTCCCAGTTCCACCCGCTGGCCGAGGCGGCGACTCAGTGATTCGACGATAGGTGTCCGCAGGTGACGTTCGATCTCGTTCTGAACGAAGGGGCTCGGGACGGACAGCAGGGCGAAGCCCTCGGCGATCGTCAACGGCCGGACGAGTTTGAGCCAGGCGCGCTGCTGCGGAGTCAACGGAGGGTCCAGCAACGAGCCGTTGAGGTCGGTGACTACCGCACTCCATACCGAGGCGAAGTCGGAACCGTCGCTCACGCGACCTACCCCCTGGTTCGAGCTTGGGCAACGCATGGGTGGGTCCCCGGCGAAACTGTCCACATAGTTATCCACAGATGTGTACAGGGGAGTAGGACGTCCTTGGGTCGCAGCATATGGGCACTAAGTGTGTTCGGGCAGCTAAACCGGCGACGAGTCGGTCGGGTCCCTGCCCATCGCAGAAGCTAACAGGTTTCAGCGAACGTGCCAACCGGAGGGGGCGATTGGGTGTCCGGGGGTCTGCCCGTTCGCGAGCAGTGCGGTTTGACCTGCGCAAGCGACGTCAGTACCCTCGAACAGTCGCCCAAACGTGGTGGCACGGCTGCGACCGGCTTGTCGGGACCGCGCCGGTTCGAGCGGAACTTAGCAACGGCAGTCGCGGATCCGGGGATGTACTTCATCCGCGGACGCGCCCGCCAGACGTGACAGGAGAGTGCAGCCGTGGCCAAGGGCAAGCGGACCTTCCAACCGAACAACCGGCGCCGTGCGCGGGTGCACGGTTTCCGGCTGCGGATGCGTACCCGCGCCGGCCGTGCCATTGTGACGGGCCGCCGCCGCAAGGGCCGCCGCTCACTGACTGCCTGACCCACGGGTCACACGGAGTGCTCCCGGCTCGAAACCGGATGACACGGTCTACGGAGTTCAGCCACACCGTCAAGCACGGGGTGCGGGTGACGCAACCCGATCTCGTCGTCCACGCCTACCGAGATACCGACGACGACAACTGCCGTTCAGCCGGTAGCCCGGCTCCCCAGGTCGGGTTCGTGGTGGCGAAGTCGGTGGGCAATGCCGTCGATCGGCACCGGGTCGCCCGGCGGCTCCGTCACGTCGCCGCCACGATGGTCGACGAGCTCGACCCCGCCGACCGGATCGTCGTGCGTGCCCTGCCCGGTAGCCGCGACGCACTCTCGGCCCGCCTTCATCACGAACTGCGCGCCGGCCTGAAACGTGCACACGCTTTGATGGACCGCCGCCGGTGACGGCGCCCGGCCAGGTTCGCGGCCCGATCGTTCGCGGTGTGATCGTTGCGATCCAGTTCTATCGCCACATGATCTCGCCGCTGCGGATGCCCTCCTGCCGGTTCGTCCCGACCTGCAGCCAGTACGCGGTTGACGCGTTGACCGAATACGGGCTGGTTCGCGGGACGTGGTTGAGCATGGTGCGGCTGATGAAGTGCGGTCCCTGGCATCGCGGGGGATGGGACCCGATACCGGAACGACATTCCCACGCCGGCAACGGCTTACAACCGGAGATCAGGAACGCGAATGTTTAACTGGTTCAGCCTCGACTACATCTACTACCCGGTGTCGGGGATCATGTGGCTCTGGTACAAGCTCTTCGCCGTCTTCCTGGGGCCGAGCAATTTCTTCACCTGGGCGCTGACCGTGATGTTCCTGGTCTTCACCCTCCGGGCCCTGCTGTACAAGCCCTTCGTGCGGCAGATCCGGACAACCCGGCAGATGCAGGAACTGCAACCGCAGATCAAGGCGCTGCAGAAGAAGTACGGCAAAGACCGCCAGCGGATGGCGCTGGAAATGCAGAAGCTGCAACGCGAACACGGCTTCAACCCGGTTCTGGGATGCTTGCCGATGCTGGCACAGATTCCCGTCTTCCTCGGCCTCTATCACGTGCTGATGTCCTTCAACCGCACCCAGACCGGCTTCGGCCGGTTGGGTCTGTCGGTCGAGGAGAACCGGTCGCTGGGGAACTACTTCTTCAACGCGACCGATGTCGGGCACTTCCTGGATGCCAACCTGTTCGGTGCGCCGATCGGTGCGTCGATGACCCAGCAGCACGGCTTGGCGGCCTACACCGAGTTCAGCCGGCACGCGGTGGCGGCCGTCTCCATTCCGTTGATGATCCTGGCCGGTGTCGCGACGTACTTCAACAGCCGCGCGTCGATCGCGCGGCAGAGCCCCGAAGCTGCCGCCAACCCGCAGACCGCGCTGATGAACAAGTTGGCGCTCTACGTGTTCCCGCTCGGTGTCGTCGTCGGCGGTCCGTTCCTGCCCATCGCGATCATCATCTACTGGGTGTCCAACAACATCTGGACCTTCGGTCAGCAGCACATCGTCTTCGGAAAGATCGAGCGGGAAGAAGAGGCGAAAAAAGAAGAAGCCATCGCCCGCCGCTCCGCCAACGCTCCAGCCCCCGGCGCCAAGCCGGTCAAGGGCCGCAAGGCGACCGCCGGGGACGGACCGGCCGCCCCGGCCGCCGGCGCAGGGGGAGCGGAGCCCGAGACGTCGGCGCCAACCGAGGCCGAGACACCGAAGGCGACCACCAACGGGAACGGCGGGCCACCCGGGCGCACTCCGCGGCCCGGTGCGCGGTCGAAGAAACGCAAACGTTGATCCGGGGGATTCCCGGTGAAGAGGAGAAGCCATGACTGACATCGACGAACAAGAAGCCGTCCAGACCCAGGTCGGGACGAAGGAGGATCGCCTGGTCGCCGAGGGCGAGATCGCGGGCGACTACCTCGAGGAACTGCTCGACCTGCTCGACTTCGACGGTGATATCGACCTCGACGTCGAGGGTGACCGGGCGGTCGTCAGCATCGACGGCGGGGAGGACCTCACCAAGCTCGTCGGCCGGCGCGGCGAGGTGCTCGATGCGCTCCAGGAGCTCACCCGTCTGGCTGTGCACCAGAAGACGGGCGAACGAAGTCGGTTGATGCTCGATATCGCCAACTGGCGTCGCCGGCGGCGCGACGAACTCACCGCGCTCGGTGACAAGGTCGCCCGCAGGGTGGCTGAGGGTGGGCAGCGCGAGGAACTCGCGCCCATGACCCCCTTCGAGCGCAAGATCGTCCACGATGCCGTGGCTGCGGTGGACGGGGTGCATAGCGAGAGCGAAGGCGTCGAGCCGTCCCGCCGCGTCGTGGTGTTGAAGGACTGAAGTTACATCCATGTAGTTCAGGCGGCCGAAGGAGATGTTTCACGTGAAACATGGCGCGCCGCCGGCTCCGCCAGCCGCCGCGGACGTGTTCGGCGAGCGCTTGGAACTGGCAGCCGCGTACGCGGACTTCCTGGCCGGGCCCGGCGTGGACCGGGGGCTGCTGGGTCCACGGGAAGTCGATCGGTTGTGGGACCGCCATATCTTGAATAGCGCGGCCGTCGCCGAGCTCATCGAGGATGGCGCGAGGGCGGTCGATATCGGTAGCGGCGCGGGACTGCCCGGACTTCCGTTGGCCATCGCGCGACCGGATCTCGAGATTGCGCTCGTCGAACCGATGCTGCGCCGAACTGAGTTCCTTAGCGAAGTGGTGGGGGCGCTGGGCTTGGCGGTCGACGTGGTGCGTGGCCGCGCGGAGGAGAAGCCGGTGCGGGACCGGTTCGCGGGGGCGGATGCCGTCGTGTCACGAGCGGTCGCCGACCTCGGCAAGCTGGCACGGTGGAGTATGCCGCTGTTGCGTGCAGGGGGACGAATGCTGGCGCTCAAGGGGGAGCGGGCCGGCGAGGAGGTCGCCGAGTGGGAGGCCCGAATGCGAACCCTGGGCGCGACGGAGGTCGGGGTGGTGAGATGTGGACAGGCCTATCTGAGCCCCCCGACGACGGTGGTGCTCGCGGTACGTGGACCGTCCAGAGTTCGCCGGAACCGTACGCCTGAAAGGAGACGGTCATGACGGGTCCGGCAGACCGCGGGAATGTTTCACGTGAAACCTGGGTGCAGGGCGGGGACACTGATACGCCGATCGGCGCGGCCGCCGAGCGAGCGATGCAGGTGTTGCATACCGCCGCGGGACGACTGCCCCGGCCCGAGCGCCGCAGAGTTTTCACGGTTGCTAATCAGAAGGGTGGCGTCGGGAAGACCACCACAGCGGTGAACCTCGCAGCCGCCCTCGCCGTCCAGGGTCTCAAAACACTGGTTGTCGACCTCGACCCGCAGGGCAACGCCAGTACCGCACTCGGCATCGCCGATCGGCATTCGGGGACCCCGTCGTCCTACGAGGTACTCCTTGGGGAGATCCCCTTGCGCGCCGCTATCAGACAGAGTCCGCACAGCGACCTGTTGTATTGCGTACCGGCCACCATCGACCTGGCGGGCGCCGAGATCGAACTCGTCAGCATGGTCGCGCGGGAGAACCGGTTGCGCAACGCGTTGGCGGAGTTGGACCAGACCGACTTCGACTACGTCTTCATCGACTGCCCGCCGTCACTCGGACTCTTGACCCTCAATGCCTTGGTGGCGGCACCGGAGGTGCTGATTCCGATCCAGTGTGAGTACTACGCACTGGAAGGTGTCTCCCAACTCATGAAGAACATCGAGATGGTCAGATCGCACCTCAATCCGCAATTGCGGGTCACCACCGTGGTGCTGACGATGTACGACGGGAGAACAAAACTCGCGGACCAGGTCGCCACCGAGGTCCGCAGATTTTTCGGTGACAAGGTTCTGCACACCGTCATCCCGCGCAGCGTTAAGGTTTCGGAGGCGCCCGGGTACGGTACGACGATCATCGACTACGACCCCGGATCCAGGGGTGCCATGAGCTACCTGGACGCCAGCCGCGAGCTGGCTCACCGGTCGGCCTAACTGGGAGGGCAGGGAATTCATGTCACAGGCGTCGCGGCGCAAGGGCGGCCTCGGCCGCGGTCTGGCATCGCTGATCCCGACCGGACCCGCCGACGGGGGACCGCGTCTGGGTGAGGCAGCGGCTGATGTCGTGATCGGCGGTGCGGTCGCGGATGCGGGAATCGGCGCGGTCTACCGGGAAGTTGATCCGTCAGCCATCGAGCCGAACCCTCGGCAGCCGCGCCAGGTCTTCGACGAAGAGGCATTGTCCGAACTGGTGCACTCCATCCGGGAGTTCGGACTGATGCAGCCGATCGTGGTTCGCGAGGTTGCCGGAAGCCCGGACGGACCTCGCTATCAGTTGGTGATGGGGGAGCGGCGCTGGCGCGCCGCCCAGCAGGCCGGTTTGACGGTGATTCCGGCGATCGTTCGCGAAACGACGGACGATCATCTGCTTCGCGATGCGTTGCTGGAGAACATCCATCGCGCGCAACTGAACCCGTTGGAAGAGGCGGCGGCCTATCAGCAGTTGCTCGACGAGTTCGAGGTCACTCACGAGGAACTCGCGGGCCGCATCGGGCGGTCACGTCCGGTGATCACGAACATGATCAGGCTGCTCCGTCTTCCGATCCCCGTGCAACGCCGGGTCGCTGCCGGCGTGCTGTCGGCGGGTCACGCACGGGCGCTGCTCGCTCTGGAGTCCGGTCCCGAGGCCCAGGAGGAGCTGGCCGCGCGCATCGTGGCAGAAGGCCTGTCGGTGCGCGCCACCGAGGAGGCGGTGACCCTGGCGAATCGCGGCGACGGCAAGCCACCCGGGCCGCAGCGGCGCAAGCCCATCCAGATGCCGGGACTTCAGGACGTCGCCGAACGCCTGTCGGGGACCTATGACACCCGGGTGACCGTGAGTCTGGGGAAGCGTAAGGGCAAGATCGTCGTCGAGTTCGGGTCGGTGGATGATCTCCAGCGCATTGTGGGTCTGATGGACCCGCGCACCGCGAAATAGTCGGACGCAATGACACCCGGGTTTTACGTCACTGTGACGGAAGCCGAGATGATTCCCGTCCCGCGATGGAGATCGGGAGTGAATCGCGTTGAGCGACAACGGATTTCGTCGTCAATCGGGGTTGGCGAATTCCGGGAACCCGGTACTGGCCTGTCACGGGCCGGTTCTCCTATCCTGGGAGGACCGCGCGCGGCGCGGAGAGTCCGGGGAGACTGAGTGTCCGTTCGCATCAGTGGGCTGCGGCTCGAGGGGTTCGAGCAGCTACCCAAGCACGCCCGGCGCTGCGTGTTCTGGGAGGTCGATCCGGCCACCCTCGGTGGCGAACACCTGCCGGACCCGGAGTTCGAGAAAGAGGCGTGGCTGTCGATGGTCATGCTCGAGTGGGGATCCTGCGGTCAGGTGGCCATCCCCGATGACGAGACCGCCGCCGATGACGAACCCTGCCTCGGCTATGTCCTCTACGCCCCGCCGGGGGCGGTCCCGCGGGCGCAGCGGTTTCCCACCGGGCCGGTCAGCCCGGACGCGGTGTTGCTCACCTCGATGGGCGTGGAGCCCGGTCAACCCGAGGGCCTGGCCGAGCAACTGCTCGGCCACGTGGTCAATGAGTTGGTCCGCCGTGGAGTGCGGGCTCTGGAAGCCTTCGGACGCACTCCGGAGGCCGCCGGGATGAGTGAGTCCGGCGCGGACCCACGGTTGCTGGCGGCGATCGACGCCGTCGGGGATTGTTCGGTGGAGATGTGCATGATCGACGCTGACTTCCTCACCGGGGTCGGCTTCACGGTCGTCGCACCGCACCGCTACTTTCCGCGCCTGCGATTGGAACTGAACCGGGGCCTGGGATGGAAGGCTGACGTCGAGGCCGCCCTGGAGCGGTTGTTGGAGAGCTCCCGGCTGCAGCAACCGGTGGGCGCGTCCTCGGGGGACTAGACGGCCGGCCGACCTTCGACGGTCTGCTCGTGGGCGAGCAACTCGGCGAAGGTGAATGTTCCGGTCGGACGGTCGTTCTTTCCCAGCAGGTAGAGCCGCTTGACGGCAGCCAGGATGCCCTCGGCCACCGCGTCGCGGCACTCCCTGGTCACCAGCAAAGCCCGATCATGCGGGCTGGTGATGTATCCGACATCCACCTGGACGGTCGGCATTCGGGTGAGCCGCAACAGGTCCCAGGTGCGGCCATGGGTGCGGCAGTCGGGTAAACCGGTGCGCGCCACCACTTCTCGCTGGATGAAGTCAGCGAGATTGCGGCCGATGGTCGACACCGACCCGTGTGCGCTACCGAAGTAGAACGAGGCCACGCCGCTGGCCACCGGGCCGGGTTGGCGCTCGAAACGCAGGCTGATCATCAGGTCGGCCCCGACGGTATTGGCCGTTGCGGCGCGTTCGGCGTCTGCCGGGCTGTGGTTGACCGGCCGGGAGAGGAAGGTCTCCATCCCGATCGCGGTCATCCTGCCCTCCAGCCGGCTGGCCAGGTCCCAGAGGATGTCGGCCTCGCTCATCGGGCCCTGGGCACCGTTGACGATCAGACCGTGGTCGTTGCCGCCGCGGCCGGGGTCGATGATGATCCGCTTGCCCGACAGCCGGGGACCCGACAGCCGAACGTGCTCCTCCTCGCGGATGGCGTGCAGCGAACCTCCGGTGACGCGGGAGCCCAGGAAATACAGCGAGCGCAACGTATCCGGTCCGCAGATCCCGTCCGGCGCGAGCCCGTACTCGCGCTGGTAGGACATCAGCGAATTGTGGGTCTGCAACCCGAAATAGCCGTCCACCAGAGCGGTGTAGAACCCGAGGTCCTGCAGCCGGGATTGCAGGGTTGCCACGTCATCGCCGTACATCGGCGCGCCGAACTGGTGTGCCAGCGTCCGGGCCCCGAGTCGGTAGGAGGCCTCCCGCAACGCGCGATAGGTCGCTTCGCCGACCACACCGTCGACGAGCAGTCCGCGTCGCTGCTGGAAGGCGCGTACCGCGTGGTCGAGTTTGCCGTCGAACACGTCGAGCGCCACGTGTTTCCCAGTGGTCAGGTCCTCATCGGGGTTTTCCAGCAACCCCAGCGCCGCGAGCGCGGCCCGGATCTCGACGACCGCGCCACCGCGGTCCCCGCGGCGCAGAGCATCACCGGCCGCGCTGCGCGGATCCCAGGCAGAACCGCCGGGGCCATGGCCGGGACTCGACATGACAAGCATTGTCGCAGAGGGGCGACGCTTTCCGGAAACGGATCCGACGGATCGCCGGTCACGAATCAGTGTCCTCCGGCGTGTTGCGCCCCGCGCCTACAGCACGTCGGAGAGCTCTCTCAGCAACGCGGGCTTGCTCTTGGCGCCCACGATGCGCTTCACCGGTTTGCCGGCCTTGAACAGGATCAGCGTCGGGATCGACACCACCTGGAAATCCCGGGCGACTCCGGGATTGGCATCGACGTCGATCTTCGCCACCGTCAGTACACCGGCCTTCTCCTTGGCGATCTCCTCCAGCACCGGAGCCACCATCCGGCACGGCCCACACCAGGTGGCCCAGAAGTCCACCAGGACCGGTGTCTCACTGAGCAGCACCGACTCGGCGAAGTCTCCGTCGGTAACGGTCACTGTGCTCATGGCTTGGCTCCAATCATCTCAGCGGTGCCGGATTCGTCGGCGGCCTCGTGCGGATGAGCCAGCCAACGCTCGGCGTCGATGGCGGCCGCGCACCCGCTGCCCGCCGCGGTGATGGCCTGACGGTAGGTACGGTCCACCAGATCGCCGGCCGCGAAGACACCCGGCAGTGAGGTGGCCGTGCTGCGATCGCGTACCAGGACGTAACCCTCGTCGTCGACGTCGAGCACCTCACGCACCAGTTCCGACCGCGGGTCATGGCCGATGGCGACGAACACTCCCGTCACCGGCAGGGTGGACTCCTGTCCGGTGAGCGCATCGCGCACCCGCAACCCCGTCACCGTGGTGTCGCCCTCGACCCCCAGCACCGTGGTGTTGGTCAGGAAGGTGATCTTGTCGTTGTCACGGGCCCGTTCCAGCATGATCTTCGAGGCGCGGAACTCGTCACGGCGGTGGACCAGCGTGACGCTGCGCGCGAAACGCGTGAGGAACGTCGCCTCTTCCATGGCGGAATCCCCGCCACCGATGACGGCGATGTCCTGGCCTTTGAAGAAGAAACCGTCGCAGGTCGCGCACGAACTCACGCCGCGGCCCAGCAACTCCTGCTCGCCGGGAACGCCGAGGTACCGGGAGGCGGCGCCCATGGCCAGGATCACCGCGCGCGCGCGATGCGTCTCGCCGCCGGCGGTGACGACCTCTTTGACCGGGCCGTCCAGCGACACCGACTCCACATCCTCCATCTGCAGGTCCGCGCCGAAGTGAAGAGCCTGCTCACGCATCTCGTCCATCAGATCCGGGCCCTGGATGCCGGAGCGGAATCCGGGGTAGTTCTCCACCTCGGTCGTGGTCATCAGCGCCCCGCCGAAGGAGGTGCCCTCGAAGACCAACGGATGCAACTGCGCCCGCGCGGTGTAGATCGCGGCGGTGTACCCGGCCGGGCCGGAAGCGATGACGATGACGTCGTGCAGGGTGTGGTCGTTCATACCGGCCTTTCTGGGCGAATCACTCGTACCAACAACAGCGTAGGCGTGGGTGTTCCCGGTTGCCCAGTGCGGGCATCAGGGCTCGGGGGGTGCGGTCACGGTGATGGACCGGGCACTGGTGGGGGTGCTTGTCGACGGGTCGGATCCGGCCAGACACGCGACCGCGCCCAGGCCCAGGGCGCCGGCCACGGCGGCCGCCCCGATGGCCACGACGATCATCTGGGGCGCGAGCGCCACCGGTGGCCGGACCGCGTGGGCCGCCCGCCGGCCCCGTGGCGGGCCGGTCACGCAATGGTCGGTCGGCGGCTGTTCCACCAGACCAGTGTGCCGCTCACCGAGAGTCCGGTCCGTCCAACAGCACCGCGAGTCGCGCGCGGGCACGCGCCCGCCGGCTCTTGACCGTCCCCTCGGCGACGCCGAGCAGCACCGCGGCCTCGGCCACCGAGTAACCGTGCAGGTCGACGGCTAGGACGGCAGCGCGCTGCCCGGGCGGCAGCGCCATCAGCGCCCGCCGCACCTCGATGGCGGTGTCGACCTGGTCGGTGCGGTCCCTGGTTGGGCCGACGTACTCGTCCTCGAGGGCGATAGTGGGGCGAATCGCGTTGTGCCGGTGCCGATCACGGCAGGCGTTGACGACGATACGGTGGAGCCAACTGCCCACGGCGGCGTCGCGTCGGAACCCTCCTGCGCCGCGAAACGCCGACAGCATGGCTTCCTGAACGGCGTCTTCGGCATCGGCGGCGCTCTGACCCGTATGGCGGGCCTTCCGGTACAGACGGGTTCGGTGTCGGCGGAACAGTTCCTCAAAGGCCCGGCGATCTCCTGCCACGTGGGCGCGGAGCAATTCGTTGTCGCTGGGGCCGGCGGCCGGGTCTGCCATCAGGGGGACGGTAGCCAGCCCGTCGCCGTCCGGCACTTCACCCCGGGCGGGGGCCGATCAGGAAGGGAAGCCGCTCAGGACGCCGCGCGGACGCTGACCTCAGAGACGTCGGTGCGGCTCTTGCCGCCGGTCTGACCCAGGGTCGAGATCCACACCAGCAGGTAGGACGTCGGGGCCGCCTCCGGAACCTTGATGGTGTTGGTACCGGGCTTGAGCAGGGTGGGCCCGGTCAGCAGGGTGGTGTCGTCCAGGCTGGACGGGTTGGCGGAATCGGCTGAGCGGATCTGCACCTGAGTGCCGGTGCTGGAAACCGCTACGGTGACACTTCCCACCTCGGTGGATGTCGGCAGTTGCAGCATCAGGCCGACGCCGTTCTTGAAGTTCGGGAACGGGACCGTGTCGGTGTAGGTGTCGGTCGGCCACGCCGTGGCCGGGTCGCCATCGATGGCCAGATCCGCGAGGTCGGGAGCGTCCGCGCCGCCCTCGGGTGAGAACACCGTGGCCGCAACGGGTTTCACGACAGACCCGGTTGCACCGGCGTCAGCCGAGGTGGTCGGGGTGTTCAGTCCCAACTGCTCGCCCTTCAGGGTGCCGTCGGTATCGCCGAAGATGCGCCCCAGCAGTGAAGCCAGCACGACCAGGGTGACGATCAGGACGACGGCGGCCACCCCGCCGCCGATCAGCAGATTCCGCCGCCGCTGCGCCTGCGCTTCCGGGTCGGACGGGCGGGGCGCCGGGGGGTTCGGTGGGGAAGCGGTGGTCGGGCTGACCGGTTCGATCAGATCGGTCCGGTCGGCGGCGGCTGTCGCCTGCTGCAAGAGATGCAGCAACGTCGGTGCCGTGGTGATGCCGCCGCCGGGTTCGACCGCGCGGACCGCGGCCGCCGAAATCTGGAACGGGATGGCGGGGTCGATGCTGCGCGGTTCGACCGGTTCTCCGGATGGACCGCGGTCGGCAGGGTGCAGTCCGCTGGGGATTCCGGTCTCCGGCAACGGCCACCGGTCGACCAGGAGGGCGTACAGCGCCGCGCCGACACCGCGGACGTCGTCGGCGGCGGTCGCACCGGGCAGGGTGGCGGGAAAGGCCAGGGCGACGTCGCCGCCGATACTGACCCGGATCCGGCTGGGATGGTCGATCGACAGCGTCTGGCCGGACCGATGGGCCTGGTCGGCCGCGGCGGCCAGCGACTGGACCGCCCGGGCGGCGCCGAGAGCCGACGGCGAGGTGGCCGCGACCTCCTTGAGCGAGCCTCCCCTGATCCACTCCGCCACGATCAGTCCGCTGCCGTTGCTGATCGTCGTGACGTCGAGTACCCGAGCGACCCCGGGCCCCTCGATCCGGCCGAGCTGCTGGGTTTGTGCCAGGACCGCCTCGACCTGGTCGTCGGGGAGGCGGCGATCGGGGTCGACGAAGGTCAGCGCAACCTGACGGTCCAGCGAGGTGTCCAGCGCCTGCCAGAACTGCAGCCCTTGAGGGCCGCCGTGGGACACCAGGAGCCGATAGCGGCCGCTGGACACGGTGGCGCCGGGTCCCAACGAGAGGCCGGTGCGGGAACCTGGAACGCCGGTCCGACCCCGATCGACCGCCGGCCCGCCGGGAACGTCGGGCTGAAACTCGTCAGCGGGATGGCGCGGGATCTTCCGGGTCGCGTCGCCGGGAAGTCCGGCACCCGGGGTGCCGGGGAATTGCTCGCTCAGCTCCGGTCCTTTCCGGGTCGAGACGCCGGCTCGGCCGGCGGGTGCGCTGGCCTCAGGGTACGGGAGATGTGGTTGCTCGTGTGGCAGTTGTGAGTGGAGTTGCGCGGCCGCGCCGCCGTCGCGCCGGACGCGCCGACGCACCGCGGCCCATCCGGCCACCGCGTCGGGAACCCCCGCGGCCAGCATCACTGCCATCAGGATCGGCAGCATCACCGCGGCGATGATCAGCAGCCGCAGCATCGAACCGGCGCCGCCGCCGCGCACGGTCAACGCTTGCTGGAGATCGAGGACGCGGTCGACGCCGGCCGCGGCGACACCCGCCAGCACCGCCGCCCCCACGCTGCCGGCAACGGTTCGTACCACCGACGCGTCGAGCAGTCGCCCTCCCGGTGGTCGCAGCGAGCGGCGCAGCAGCAGATGTCCCAGGACCGCACCGGCCAGGAACCCGATCCCGTTGGCGGTGCCCAGATAGCCGGCGACCAGTTCAGGATCGGCGGTCACGTGGGGTGCCAGCAGCGAGGCGGCGATCTTGACCGCGGTGATCGCGATGATGATGAGGATCGGGGTCCAGGGTTCGTCGCGCGCGTAGAACACCCGTAGTTGCAGGAGTACCAGGGCGTAGGGGATCAAGGTGAACGCCGATAGGGCGATGGCGGTGCCCAGATAGTTGGCATCGACCTCGCCGAACTTCCCGTAGGCGAACAGCGCGCTGCCGATCGCCGGTCCGCCGACGGTCATGAACGCGACCACCGGAATCAGCGTCACCATGGTCAGGCGGGTGGCCAGCGACAGGTCGGCCAGCACGGCGGTGTTGTCCCCGGCGGCGGCGTTGCGACTCAGCCGCGGCATCACGACGGTCAGAATGGTCACGCCGATCATGCCGAACGGCAACTGCAACACCAGCCAGGCGTAGGTGTAGATGGCTGGGCCCGACGCAGCCGCGGTGCTGGCGATCTGATTGCCGACCACCAACCCGACCTGGCTGATCAGGACGTAGAGCACCATCGCGGCGGCCATCGTGCCGAATCGCTTGAGCCGGTCGTCGATTCCCCAGAGCGGCCGCAGGCTGATCTGCCTGGACCGGATCGCCAACCACAGCACCGCCGCCTGGGCCACCACTCCGAGGGTGGTGCCCACTCCGAGCACCAACAGTTTGGCGTTGCCCATCCGGACCGGGTCCACCGAAAGCTCGCCCGGCACAATCAGATACAGGCCCAGCGTCGCGATGGCCACCACATTGTTGACCACCGGCGCCCAGGCCGGCGGCCCGAACACGTTGCGATTGGTCAGGATGGCCATGAACACCGATGTCAGCCCGTAGAAGATCACCTGCGGCAGCAGCAGATAGGCGAAAGCCGTGGTGAGCGACTCGTTGACTTTGGGGTCACCGCCGAGCATCAGTCGCACCAGCAGGGGAGCGGCGGCGACCGAGGCCACCGTCGCCACCAGCAGCAGGGTGGTCGCCAGGGTGACCAGGCGACGGACGAACGCCTCGCCGCCATCGGCATCGTCGCGTTCGGCGCGGGCCAGAACCGGGACGAAGATGGCGGTGAAGGTGGCCTCCAGGACCAGTGCCGCGATCAGGTTGGGCAGCTGGTTGGCCACCGTGAACGCACTGGTGAGCGCGGCACCGAGGATGGCCGCCAACAGGACGATCCGAATGAACCCGGTGATCCGGCTGACCAGGGTGGCCAGGGCCATGCCCCAGGACCGGGAGACCACCGCGGCATCGGAGAGCTCCTCGCGCGCCGGGCGGGTCACCGATCCTCCCGGGGCCATGTCAGGGGCGGATCGAGATCGGCGCGGTCTGGCTGACCCCGGAACCGGTGGTAGAGCCGTCGCCCGACGAGACCCGCGAGCACCGCGGCGCCGGCCAGGGTGATGGCGAACAGCAGCTTGCCGTAGGCGTTGGAGTGCACCGACAACCGGACCTGCTCCCCGAGTTGCAGCCCGTCGGGCGTACGCAGGGTGACGTCCACGGCGACGCGCTGGGTGACGTGGACTTCGACGGGCACCCGCAGCGGGAGATACCCCGGCGGCAGTTCCAGCTCGCCCAGATCGGTCACCGTCATCCCCGGCGGCGCATCGACTCCGAGCCGCACCCGAATGGGGACAGCGAGGTCGTTGCGCAGCGCCAACGGCAGGGCGCTGCGCTCGGTGGCCAGGGTGTAGGAGCCCCCGGGGTTGACGATGGTCACCGCCCCGAAGAGGTCCTCGACGGTGGTCCCGACGACGGACAGCTGGCGGCGGGCCAGATCGTTGCGGGAGTCCGGCGGCTCGGTCTGGCTCAGCGCGCGCAGCATGTCTTCGCGCAGCGGGGCGGTGTACTGGGCTCCGGTCAACCCGGTACGGGGGTCGGTGGTCAATGCCGCGGCCAGGCCCGACAACCGCCCCACCGTGCTGCGGATGCTGTCCACCACGTCGTCATCGAAACGCCCGCGCGGTTCGGTGGGCAATCCGGGCCGGGACTCCTCGGAGGCCGGCACGGCCGCGGACTCGGCGATCATCGTGGCCAGCGGCCGCGGGGTGGTCAGCCCGGCGCGCATCAGGTTGGCCAGGGCGGTGAGCATCGCGCGGGCGTCGTCGGGTTGGGGGCCCCACTTCAGCGGCGGGACCAGAATCTGGGTGCGCGGTTCGACCTCGGGCTTCAATGCCCGCCACACGATGGCGGCCACCGCGTCCTGGCGTCTCGCCACCGGCGAGGCCCGGTCCACCCGTACGTCCAGCGATTCGTCCAGATAGCTCGGCACCCCGGGGTCGGTGCCCACCCCCGCCAGCGCTGCGCCGACGGCCGGGTCGAACGGTGCCGTCACGACCCGCGGGGAGATTCGACGCACCGTCAGGTCCGGGGTGTCCGCCTCGGTCGAGTCGGCTGCGCTGACCGCGACCGTCGCAGGCTGGGACTCCAGCAGTTCGGCCGCGGCGGCGGTCAGCGGTCCGTCGCCGAGGATGGTGACCCCGCGCGTGGTGGTGACGCCGAGGATCCGGTCGACGATGTCGGCGGCGGTCAGCGTCGCGGTGGAACTCAGGGCCGGATCCCCGACCCGGTGCAGTGCCCCGAGATCGGCCTGGGCATAGGGCGTGGCCGTCACGCACATACGCCGCGCCAGCCCGCGCAACCGGTCCAGCCACGCGACGGCGGCACCCTGGCCGGTTCCCGGGTGCGCGGCGGTCCCGAGGCCGTCCGGCGCGTCGGCCACCACATAGCCGGCCGTCATCGCGTTGACGGTCACCAGCAGGTCGGGGTCGACGGCCAGGCACAGCGCCCGGTCCACACCGGTGCCCGGCTCGATCGCCCCCGGGCTGGTGGCGAATTCGGCGGCGCCGAGCAGCGTGTCGAGGCGGCCGCCGGCGGCCAGGGAGACGGCGAGGTCGTCGTTCATCAATCGGACCGGTGTGGTGCCGCCCGGCACCCCGGGGGCCAGCCGCGGTTTGTCCGCCAGCGGCCAGAGCATGGTCACGGCGAGGGGTTTGGCGGTGTCGGGGGTGACCACGTCGGTCAGCGGATTTCCGGCCGGGTCTGCGGGGTCGACGGGTACGCCGGTCACCGGCAGCAGGAAGCGGGCCTCATCGAGTCGCGCCGGGGATCCCCCGTCGGGGGTGCCGTTGATATTGACCAGCAGCGGGTACACCCCGGGTGCGTCGATGCCCAGCGACGGCTGCTCCCCTCCGCGCAGGGGCACCGCGAATGTGAAGCCGGCCGCCTTGCCCTGCCCGAGTTCGCCTGTGAGGGAGATGAATTCGCCAACGCCCTCGAAGCCGCCACCAACCGCGAGGCTGGTCCGCAGCGCTGCGGACGAGATCAGGGCAGGGCCGTGCTCCAGGCGGGCCACCACGTCGCGGATGGGTCGCTCGCCCACGTTGGTCACCGACCCGGTGACGGTCACGGTGGGTTCGCTGGAGGTGGTGACCACATCCGGGGTGACACTGTCGATGCGCACCGCGACCGGTGCCGTCGGATCCGGTTCAGCCCGGGCGGCGGGCGCAGTCAGCGGCACGGCGAGTACACACATGGCCGCCGCGATCCGAGACAGCCGCTGCAGCCCTATCACCCGGCCGGACCGTAGCCGTTCGACCGGCGCTCGCCGGACGCCTCGTCGGGGGAGGGGCGGTTGCGGGTGCGGGAGTGGGTCTGCGGCCGCCGCCGTGGTTCCGACGGCGGCAACGGGGGCAAGGCGGCGGGACCGTCGGTCTGCAGCAACTCGATCAATTCGTGGGCCACTCGCGCCAGCCGACGCTCATCGGCGTAGGACAGCCGGTCGGGCAGTTCCGCCACCGGCACCCATGCCACCTCGGTGACCTCGACATCCTCATCGCACAACTCCCCGCCGGAGAATCGCAGCAGGTAGTGGTGGACCGTCTTGTGGACGCGCCGGCCTTCGGTGACGAACCAGTAGTCGATACTGCCCAGCGCGGCCAGTACATGGCCGTGGATCCCGGTCTCCTCGGCGACCTCCCGCATGGCGGTCTGCTCGGCGGTCTCGCCCTGCTCGATATGGCCCTTGGGCAGCGACCACAACATGCGGCCGCGTCGGTCGACCCGCCCGATCACGGCGGCCACCTGCTCTTCGCGGGGGCGGTCGATACCGTCGACCACCAGCCCGCCGGCCGAGGTCTCGTGGACGGTGCGCAGCCGCACGGATGGCCGCCGGCGCGGACGGACGGGGTCGGACGATTTCGGGGAATCGGGCGTTGCCGCCGGACTGGGCTGAGCCGCACCGTCCTGCCCGGCCACCTGGGCGGGGGGAGCCCCACCACGACGGCCGCGGCGCCGGCCGCGGCGCCGTCGAGGCTTTGCCCGCTCGCCCTCCGACACCCACGCGATAGTAGCTGGCACCGACGCGGCGACCCGGGGCGCACTCGCCGGTGATCGGCACGCCGTCGAGCATTAGGCTCACCGAACGTGCCTGATGCCATGTCGGAGGATGAACTGCGCGTCCGGGCGGCCGTCGCGCTGCACCGGCAGGCTCCGCTGTTGGGTGAGGTCGGGGCCGTCTTCGAGTCGGCCGGATATCAGCTGTATCTGGTCGGCGGCAGCGTGCGCGACGCCGTCCTGGGACGGGTGACCGCCGATCTCGACTTCACCACCGACGCCCGTCCGGGCGATGTGCAGGCGATCATGCGGCCGTGGGCCGATGCGTTGTGGGACACCGGTATCGACTTCGGCACGGTCGGGGTGGGCAAGGCCGGCCAGCGACTGGAGATCACCACGTTCCGCGCCGACAGCTATGACCAGGTGTCCCGGAACCCGCGGGTGCAATTCGGCGATCGGCTCGAGGATGACCTGATCCGCCGGGACTTCACCGTCAACGCGATGGCCGTGCGCATCACCGCCGCCGGGCCGGGGGACTTCCTGGATCCGCTGGGTGGGCTGGCTGCGATCCGGGACCGGATCCTCGACACCCCCGCGGAGCCCGCGATGTCCTTCGGCGACGATCCGCTGCGGATGTTGCGGGCCGCGCGTTTCGTCTCCCAGTTGCAGTTCCGGGTGGCCGACCGGGTCCGGGAGGCGATCGTCGCGATGGCGCCGCAGCTGGCGCGGATCACCGTGGAGCGCGTCGCCGTCGAACTGGACAAGATGTTGCTCGGCGAGGATCCGGTGGCCGGTATCGAGTTGATGGTGCAGACCGGGCTGGGCGATGTCGTGCTGCCCGAGATCGGCGGCATGCAGATGGCCATCGATGAGCACCACCAGCACAAGGACGTCTACCAGCACTCGTTGACCGTGCTGCGACAGGCGATGGCCCTGGAGGGCGCAGCCGGCCCGGACCTTGTGCTGCGGTGGGCGGCGCTACTGCATGACATCGGCAAGCCGGCCACCCGCCGCCACGAGCCCGACGGCGGTGTGAGCTTTCACCATCACGAGGTGGTCGGCGCCAAGCTGGTGCGTAAGCGGATGCGGACCCTGAAGTACTCCAAACAGATGGTCGACGACATCTCCCAACTGGTGTATCTGCATCTGCGGTTTCACGGCTACGGCGAGGGCCGATGGACCGACTCGGCGGTGCGCCGCTACGTCGCCGATGCCGGGGGGTTGCTGCCGCGGCTGCACAAGCTGGTGCGCGCGGACTGCACGACCCGCAACAAGCGCCGCGCGGCGACGCTGCAGGCCAACTACGACAGCCTCGAGGCGCGGATCGCCGAGTTGGCGGCCAAGGAGGACCTGGCGCGGGTTCGCCCCGACCTCGACGGCAACGCGATCATGGCGCTGTTGGGCATCCCGGCCGGGCCGCAGGTCGGCGAGGCCTGGAACTACCTCAAGGAATTGCGGCTCGACCGCGGTCCGCTATCCCGCGAGGATGCCGAGGCGGAACTGCTGAGCTGGTGGAACGCGCGAGGCGGCGGCGGCGTCGAATAGGGCATGGACTACTGCCTGGACGTGGGGGACGGGACGGCTTCGATCTGGACCGGGCCCGATGCGGTCGACCTCGATGGCGACGGCGCCCCCGACGATCTGTTCCTTGATCTCGACGGCGACGGTCTCGCCGACCAGGCCGCGTTGGATCTCGACGACGACGGGTCAGCCGAGGCCCGGTTCACCGATGACGGGTCGGGGACCTGGGCGCAGGGCGGAGCCGCGGCGGGCCAACCGCTGCGCTGGTTCGGCCTCGACGGCACGGAGCATGCGGCCGCCGAGGGCACCCCACCCGACCTCGACGGCGATGGGGTCGCCGACCGGTTCGTCGACCTCGACCGCGATGGACTGGCCGACCGTGCGATGGTCACCGACGGTCGGTCGATGACCGGCTACGTGGATATCGACGGTGACGGGCGCTGGGATGTGCGCCTGATCGACGCCGACGGCGACGGTGCCGCCGACGGCGCGAGCGCCGTGTAGCGCTGTCGCGCTCAGCGCCCCGCGCGTGGGTTGAGCGGCGCGGCTGCTCTTCGCGCTGTCGCGCTCAGCGCCCCGCGCCGGGCGGCCCGGCGAAGGCTTGGGCGATCGTCAGCCACCGCTCGGCGTCGGCCCCGACGGCGACGACGTTCAGCGCGGCGCGGGGGCGCCGCTGGGTCACGAGAAAACAGAAGTCCAGCGCCGGGCCGCTGACCCGCTGGGCGGCGTCCTCCGGACCCCAGGCCCAGGTGGTGCCGTCGGGAGCGGTGAGTTCCACCCGGAACGGCTCGGCCGGCGGGGCCAAACCGTGCACGGCGAAGGCGAAATCGCGGGTGCGCACACCGAGGTGGGCGATCGACTTCAGCCGGGGCGACGGATCGACGCGCACGCCCAGTGCGTCGGCGACGTCGAGGCCGTGTGCCCAGGTCTCCATCAGCCGTGCGGTCGCCATCGAGGCGGCGCTCATCGGCGGTCCGAACCACAACAGTTTCCGCCCGTCGGCGACGTTGCGCAGCGCCGCCTGCAGGTCACGGCGGGTGGCGCGCCACTCGGCCAGCAATTGCTGCGGCGGAACGGCGGCCAGATCGTCGGCGGCATCGTCGACGAAGGTGTCGATCGTGTCCTGCGCGGAGCGGACGAGGTCACCGAATGCGTTCTCGTCGGTGATCGACAGCAGCGCCACCCGGTCGGTCCACAACAGGTGTCCGATCTGGTGGGCGATGGTCCACCCGGGCGCGGGCGTCTGCACCGCCCAGCGTTCGTCCGGGATGTCGGCGACCAGGGCGTCGAGGCTCTCGCTCTCGGCACGCATATCGTCGACGATCGGGCTGGCGGCGGTCACGGTCGAGAGCCTAGTTCCCGCCGGCCGACGCCGGCGTGCACCGCCAGCCCGGCCAGATAGAGCACCGACCCCGACACGGCCAGCGCGACGGAATGGCCGTCGGGCGGGATGACCGCCGCTGCGGCGGTGACGGCGAGGATGAACGCCATCCAGAACAGGGAGTCCTGTACCGCGAAGACATGGCCGCGCAGCGAGTCGGCGACGTCGATCTGCATCGCGGAATCGGCGCACAGCTTCACCATCTGCCCCGCGAACCCCAGGAAGAAACCGCAGAGCACCATCACCGCGAGATGCAATGTCGCTCCTGCCAATTGGATCGTCGCGGCGAACAGCAACGCCGCGTTGGCGGTGGTGTACCTGCCCCACCGGCGCACCGTCGGCGGGGCCAACACGTTGGCCAGGAAGGAACCGCTGCCGGTGGCCGCCACGAACACCACGGCGGTACCCAGCCCGGCGAAGCCCTCCGCGCCGGTGTGGCGGACGATCACCAGCACGAGCAGCGAGTTGATGCCGAACACCATCCGATGGGCCGCCAGGCCGGACAGCGTCGCGGCGACGGAGGGCGTCTCGGCGACGGTGCGGACCCCGCAGGCCCACCCGGTCGCCACCGCGTAGAGCGCCGAGCCGTGCACCGCGGTGTGTTCCGGCCCGAGCACCCGGCGCGGGAAGCGCACCGACAGAACGAAGGCGACGGAGACCGGTAGAGCCACGAGCAGGATCACCGCCGCCGCGGCACTGTCGCCGGAACCGACGATCCAGCGGGGCAGCAACATGAAGTTCGCCCCGAGGAAGGTCGCCGCAGCTCCGGTCGCGATGGCCACCGAGTTCATCGTGACGACCTGTTCGCGGGGCACCACGTCCGGAAGTGCCGCGGAGAGGCCGGACGTCACGAACCGGCTGAAGCCGTTGACGGTCAGGGCTCCGGAGAGGACGAACAGATCCCGGGCGCCGGCGGCCAGCAAAGCGGCGACGCCGAGTACCAGCACGACCCGTGCGGCGTTCGCGACGACGAGCACCGTGCGACGGTCCCAGCGGTCCAGGAGCGCACCGGCGAACGGTCCGAGCAGCGAGTAGGGCAGGAACAGCACCGCGAACGCCCCGGCCACCGCCCACGGGTCGGCGGCCCGTTCCGGGTTGAACAGCAGTCCGCCGGCCAGTCCTGCCTGAAACAGTCCGTCACCGAACTGCGAAGCGGTCCGCAGTTCCAGCAGCCTCCAGAAGTCCGGCAGGCGTCGCACCGACCGCCAGAGCCTGCCGGCAGCGCCATCGTGGACCACCGGCTCACAGTACAAACACCCCTCGGCCCATCCCTGTTGGCAGCGCCGACGTGCCATGATGGGCGGGTGGCCCAGTCCGAGGATCCGGAGGACTTCCTCGCGCCCGCAGCGAACCGGGTGCGGGCGGGAACCCTGCTGCTCGCCAACACCGATCTGCTGGAGCCGACGTTCCGGCGCAGCGTCATCTACGTCGTCGAGCACAACGACGGCGGCACCCTGGGTGTGGTGCTCAACCGGCCCAGCGAGACGGCGGTTCACAACGTGCTGCCGCAGTGGGCGGATCTGACGGCCAAACCCAAGACGATGTTCGTCGGCGGCCCGGTCAAACGCGATGCCGCGCTCTGCCTGGGTTCCCTCCGCATCGGCGTGGACCCGCAGGCGATGGCCGGTGTGCGCCATGTCGCCGGCCGGATCGTGATGGTTGATCTGGATGCCGATCCCGAGCTGATCGCCGGCGCCGTCGAGGGTGTCCGGATCTACGCCGGCTACTCGGGCTGGACGATCGGGCAACTCGAGGGTGAGATCGAACGCGACGACTGGATCGTGCTGTCCGCTCTGCCCTCCGACGTGCTCGTCGCGCCCCGTGTCGACCTGTGGTCGCGGGTACTGCGGCGCCAGCCGCTACCGATGTCGCTGATGGCGACTCACCCGATCGACGTCAGCAGGAACTGACGGCGAAGAGCCGCACACTTTTTCGCACCCGCCACAGCCACCGCCGTCGCCGCCGCACCCACCGGCCGAGCGCCGGCGCTCGGCGAAACGGGCGCCCTGCCATGAGCCGGCGGCGATCGTCCCGACGGCCCCGATGACGGCGACGATCATGCCGAGCAGTCCGATGGTGCGGGGTGCCAGCAGCGCGGCGGCACCGCCGGCGGCCAGCATCACCGCGGCGGCGATCTGGGTGGGCGCCACCGCCCGCAGCACCTGACCGGTGAGGTCGGCGGGGGGTGTGCGGGTCAGAGTCCACGCACCGGATCCGCCGATCAGCACGGCCAGCCCCAGGCACACCACAGCCCCGACAGTCATGGGACTCACAATACGAGCCCGGGCGGGTCGTTACGGCGCGGGCTGGGTGGCGACGACGGCTGCCGCGGGCGCGGAGGGGAACGGCGGGAAGATCGGCGGGGCGGCGGGAGGGCTCGGTGCCGGTGCCGCCGGTGCGGGTGCTGTCGCCGGTTTGGGTGCTTCGGGCACACTGACCCGGAACCCGTTGACGATCCCGTCGGTGGCGTTTGCCGTCGCGACCACCTGGTTGGCCGCCGTCGTGACCGACAGTGACACCAGGTAGTGGTCGGAGCCCGCCGGCACGATCACATAGCGCTTGGACGTGTTCAGCGTCATGTCGCTGTCGCGGTAGGTCCCGTCGATCTTCGAGGACGGGAAGCCGCCGAAGTCGACCATCGACGCCGACGTGGACTGCCAGGCCCGCAGCTTCTGGCTGTCGACATAGCCGTGGCTGATCGCTTCGCGCGGATCGACATCGCCGACGAGCTTGTAGACCAGCAGCTGGGCGTTGGAGGTGTACAGGCCGTCGCCGCCCTGGCGGTCGGCGATCACCGTGAACGCATCGGGAACGTTGGGGTCGGGAACCACGCTCCACCCGGTCGGCATCGGCAGCACGATGTTCAGTGCAGTGAAGCCGGCCGCCTTCTGGGGCTCCATCACCACGCCTTTGTCCTTGAGAAACTCGGCCATCGTGCCGGACGTGGCCGGCGGCATCGTCGGTCCCGCGGCGGGCTGGGCGGGTGCGGCGGAGGTCGTCGCCGGTGCCGGCTCGGCCAGCGGGGTCGCACCCGGCGTGACGGTCACGGTCTGGGTCACGGTCGCCGGGGCCGGCACGGGCGGCATCGGCTGATCCGGCTCGGCTGAGGCGACCGCACCGGCGAATCCGAAGACAGCCACCGAACCGGCGGCCACACCCCCGAGCAGCACCCGCCAATTACGGGCAATCCTGTTCATCTCGATCGTCCTTCTCCCACGTCGGGCCGCCCGCCCCGGGACGGACAGCCCACTGTCTCCAGCCCGACAGTAACCAGGCCACAGCGCCCCGGACAGCGCTGGAACCGAGCTGGGATCAAGCCCTGACCGGGCCGCGATGCAACCGACACCGCACCGTTGCCTACCGCCGTTCCCGGCTACCCTGTCCTGCGTGAACGAATCCCCGACCGCCACCACCGACGCCGATGTGCCGCGGTTCCGCTACACCGCGGAGATGGCCGGGAGCATCGAGGCGCAGTGGCAGGACAACTGGAATCGATGGGGCACGTTCAATGTGCCCAACCCGGTCGGGTCGCTCGCCCCCGCCGATGGAACCGCGGTGCCCGCCGACAAGGTCTTCGTCCAGGACATGTTCCCCTACCCGTCGGGGGAGGGCCTGCACGTCGGTCACCCGCTGGGCTACATCGCCACCGACGTGTACGCGCGCTACTTCCGGATGACCGGTCGCAATGTTCTGCACGCCTTGGGTTTCGACGCCTTCGGCCTCCCCGCCGAACAGTATGCGGTCCAGACCGGCACGCACCCGCGCGTCCGCACCGAGGCCAACATCGAGAACTTCCGGCGCCAGCTCGGCCGGCTCGGGCTCGGTCACGACCAACGCCGAAGCTTCTCGACCACCGATGTGGACTTCTACACCTGGACACAGTGGATCTTCCTGCAGATCTACAACGCCTGGTTTGATCCGTCGCTGAACAAGGCCCGGCCGATCGGCGACCTGATCGCCGAACTCGATAGCGGGGCAAGGTCGCTCGCGGACGGCCGGGATTGGCTCGCGCTGACGGCGGGGGAGCGGTCGGAGGCGGTTGACGGCTACCGGTTGGTGTATCAGGCCGACTCGACGGTCAACTGGTGCCCGGGTCTGGGCACGGTCCTGGCCAACGAGGAGGTCACCGCCGACGGCCGTAGCGAACGCGGCAACTTCCCGGTGTTCCGCAAGCGCCTGCGGCAGTGGATGATGCGCATCACCGCCTACTCCGACAGGCTGCTCGAGGACCTCGAGATGCTGGACTGGCCGGAGAAGGTCAAGACGATGCAGCGCAACTGGATCGGTCGGTCGACGGGTGCCTCGGTGCTGTTCGGGATCGACGGCACCGATATCGAGGTCTTCACCACGCGGCCCGACACCCTGTTCGGCGCGACGTATCTGGTGCTGGCGCCGGAGCACGAGTTGGTGGACCGGCTAACCGCGGAGCAGTGGCCGGACGGCGTGGACCCCGGTTGGACCGGCGGGGCGCCGACCCCGGTTGCCGCGGTCGCCGAATACCGACGTTCGATCGCGGCGAAATCCGACCTGGAACGTCAGGAGAGCAAGACCAAGACCGGGGTATTCCTGGGAAGCTATGCGGTCAATCCGGCCACCGGCCAACCGATCCCGGTGTTCGTGGCCGACTACGTGCTGGTCGGTTACGGGACGGGCGCCATCATGGCGGTGCCGGGACACGACCAGCGGGACTGGGACTTCGCCCGGGCGTTCGCCCTGCCGATCGCCGAAGTGATTGCCGGGGGAGATGTTTCGCAGGAGGCCTACGTCGGGGACGGTACGCTGGTCAACTCCGGAGACTTCGACGGTCAGTCCGTCGCACAGGCCAAGGCGGCGATCACCGAGCGCCTGGCGGAGCAGGGCCGGGCTCGGGCCAGGGTGGAGTACAAGCTGCGGGACTGGCTGTTCGCCCGCCAACGGTATTGGGGGGAGCCGTTTCCCATCGTCTACGACGCCGACGGCCGGCCGCATCCGCTACCCGATGCGATGCTGCCGGTGCGGCTTCCCGACATCGAGGACTACTCGCCGGTGCTCTTCGACCCGGAGAGCCCGGACAGTGAGCCCTCGCCGCCGCTGAACAAGGCGACGGAGTGGGTGCACGTCGAACTCGATCTCGGCGACGGGCCCAAGCCCTACACCCGGGACACCAACGTGATGCCCCAATGGGCGGGCAGTTCCTGGTATGAGTTGCGCTACGCCGACCCGCACAACAGCGAGCAGTTCTGCGCCATCGAGAACGAGGCCTATTGGATGGGACCCCGGCCCGCCGAGCACGGGCCGCAGGATCCCGGCGGGGTGGACCTCTACGTCGGGGGGGTGGAGCATGCCGTGCTGCATCTGCTGTACTCGCGGTTCTGGCACAAGGTGCTCTACGACCTCGGCCACGTGACATCCCGGGAGCCCTACCGGCGCCTGGTCAACCAGGGCTATATCCAGGCGCATGCCTACACCGACGCCCGCGGCGCCTATATGCCGGCTGCCGAGGTCCTCGAGCGTGACGGCCGGTTCTTCCTGCCCGGGCCCGACGGCGAGATCGAGGTGTTCCAGGAGTTCGGCAAGATCGGCAAGAGCCTGAAGAACTCGATCTCGCCCGACGAGATCTGCGACGGCTACGGCGCGGACACCCTGCGGGTGTACGAGATGTCGATGGGCCCACTGGAGGCATCCCGGCCCTGGGCCACCAAGGACGTCGTCGGTGCGCACCGTTTCCTGCAGCGGGTGTGGCGGTTGGTGATCGATGAGAACACCGGGGAGACAAGAGCTTCCGACGCCGAGCTGGATCTGGAGACGCTGCGGGTACTGCACCGGACCATCGACGGGGTCCGCGGCGACTACGCGGGCCTGCGCAACAACACCGCGGCCGCCAAGCTCATCGAGTACACCAACCATCTCACCAAGTCCGGCGTCACCGCGCGGGCGGCCTTGGAGCCGCTGGTGTTGATGACCGCTCCGCTGGCCCCGCACCTGGCCGAGGAACTGTGGCGGCGGCTGGGCCATGATGACTCGCTGGCCCACGGGCCGTTCCCCGCCGCGGAGTCGCGGTACCTGGTGGATGACACCGTCGAGTATCCGGTCCAGGTCAACGGCAAGGTTCGCGGCCACGTCACCGTCGAGGCCTCCGCCGACCGCGCCGCGGTCGAAGCCGCCGCACTGGCCGACGAGAAGGTCCGCGGATTTCTGGCCGGGGCGACCCCGAAGAAGGTGATCGTGGTGCCCGGCCGGCTGGTCAACCTCGTGCTCTGAGTCCTTCGCGTGTCAGCGCAGCGGTCCGCGCGGGCGGATCACCACCTGGTGGGTGTGCGCATCGGGCGGGGTGGCGACCACCTGGGCGACCACTCCGGCGACTGTCTGCGGGGAGAGGAATCGGGCCGGTTCGTAGACGCCGCCCTCGTAGGCGACCAGATCCTGCTGCATCTCGGTGTCGACCCGGCCGGGGTGGATGCTGGTGACCCGCACCAGTGGTTCGTCGGCGCGCAGCGAATCGGCGAACGCGCGCAAGGCGAACTTGCTCGCCGAGTACGCGGCCAGACCCGGTGAAACAGTGATGCCTGCACCGGAATTGATGAAGACCACCTGGCCGCGCGCCTCCCGAAGCGCTGGCAGCAACGCCAATGTCAACGCCACCGCGCCGGTCACGTTCACCTCGAAGCTGGCGCGCCACTGCTCCGGGACGGACTCGGCGACCCGACCCGGATAGGCGACGCCGGCGTTGTGGACCAGCACGTCGAGTTCGGTCAGCACCTCGGCGGCGGCCTCGATGCCGTCCGGGTCGGTCAGGTCCAGCGGCCAGGTGGTGGCGCCGAAGCGGGCGGCGACCGCGTCGAGTCGCGGTGAGGGCCGGCCGGCCAGCAGCAGGGTGTGGGTGGGTGCCAGCGCCTCGGCGATCGCGGCGCCGATGCCCCCGCTCGCTCCGGTGATGAGCGCCGATCCTGTCATGGGCTCACCTTACGACCTGCGGGATGCCCGCCCGGGGCCGCAGAATGAGCGGGTGGCCTTCGACCCCGGCTTCACCCCGACCCAACTCGCCGCCCGCGCGGCCTACCTTTTGCGCGGCAATGACCTGGGTGTGATGACCTCGGCGGCCCCGCGGCTCTACCCGCACATGTGGAGCTGGGACGCCGCCTTCGTCGCGGTGGGCCTGGCGTCGCTGAGCGTGGAACGGGCGGTCGTCGAACTCGACACCCTGCTCTCCGCGCAATGGGCCAACGGGATGATTCCGCACATCGTCTTCGCCGACGGGGTCGACGGGTACTTCCCCGGGCCGGATCGCTGGGCCTGCTCGGAGCTGGCGGCCCACGCCCCGGCGGACCGGCGCACCTCGGGTATCACCCAGCCGCCCGTGCATGCGATCGCGGTGCAGCGCATTCTCGACCGGGCCCGCACCCGCGGCCGGTCCACCCGTGCCGTCGCCGAATCCTTCCTGGACCGCCGGTGGAACGATCTGGTGCGCTGGCACCGTTGGCTGGCCGAGGCGCGCGACCCGCAGCGGCGCGGCCTCATCACGATCTACCACGGCTGGGAGTCCGGGATGGACAACTCGCCGCGCTGGGACAGCGCCTACGCCAACGTGATTGCCGGCGAGGTGCCCCGATACGAGCGGGCCGACACCCACATCATCACCGACCCCGGCCAGCGTCCCTCCGATGGCGAGTACGACCGCTACCTCTGGCTGCTGGAGGAAATGAAGTCAGTGGGCTACGACGACGGCAGGCTGCCCTCGGTGATGAGCTTCGAGGTGCAGGACGTCTTCGTCTCGGCGATCTTCGCGGTCGCCTGCGAGGTGCTGGCCGGTATCGGCGAGGACTACAAGAGGCCCCACTCCGATGTCCGCGAACTGTACGGCTGGGCCGACCGGTTCCGCGCCGGCGTGGTGACGACCGCCGATCAGAGGACCGGTGCGGCAAGGGATTTCGACCTGCGGGCACAACGCTGGATCAACACCGAGACGGCGGCGCAGTTCGCGCCACTGCTGTGCGGTGGACTCGGGCACCAGCAGGAACGCGCGCTGCTCCGGCTCTTCGAAGGCCCGCGGTTCTGCGGTCACCCGGACCTGAGATTCGCTGTGCCGCCGTCGACCTCACCGGTCTCGAGGGATTTCCGGCCGCGTGAGTACTGGCGGGGACCGGTATGGCCGGTGCTGACGTGGTTGTTCTCCTGGGCTTTCGCCAGACGGGGGTGGTCGGAGCGGTCGCTGTTGTTGCGCCGGGAGGGTTTGCGGCAGGCCGGCGACGGCGCCTTCGCGGAGTACTACGAGCCTTTCACCGGCGAGGCGCTGGGCAGCATGCAGCAGTCATGGACCGCGGCGTCGGTCCTGGACTGGCTCGGTTAGCCCTCTTCTGAATCGGCGAGGCGTTCCAAGGGCCGCAGCGCCCGGGTGAGGTCGGCCCGTTCCTGATCGGAAAGCCGCCCCAGCATCGAGGCGAGGTAGGTTCGGCGCGCTTCGAGGGCCTCGCGGTACTGCACCAGGCCATCGGGGGTGACTTCGACCAGGACCGCCCGCATGTCGGAGGGGTCCTTGGAGCGTTTCACCAGACCGACCTTCTCCAACCGCCGGATGGCGACCGTGGTGGTGGGGGTGCGGACCCGTTCGCGCGTGGCGAGTTCGGTCATCCGGATCGGCCCGCTGTCCAACAGCGTCACCAGGATAGAGATCTGGGCCAGCGTGAGGTCAGGGCGTGAACCGCGGTTGGCGTCGCCCCGGCGCAGTGTGTTGAACAGTTTGGAGAGCACGCGCTGCAGGTCGCCGGCCAGATCGGCCAGCGGTGCGCCGGGCGTGGACATAGCTCGGCAGTCTAGCCACCCGGCCCACCGGCGGGGAGGCGGTTAGCCGCGCGCCCGTTGGTCGCGCCAGCGCACCAGAGCCTCCGCCGGTCCGAGGTCGTAGTCGGGTCCGTCGCAGCCGACGGTCATCAGGGTCACCCCGAGTCGGGCCAGTGTCTCGGCGTTGGCCGCCACCGTCTCGG
>SYAB01000227.1 GCA_005787665.1 Actinomycetota bacterium | reverse complement strand
GCCTGCCCCGACACGATCTCAGACCCGGACCAGCGGCCGCAGCCTCTCCAGGCGGGCCGGACCGATGCCGTCGACCTCTGCCAGCTGATCGACGGCCGTGAACCGCCCGTTGGCCGTGCGCCAGCTCACGATCGCCGCCGCAGTCACCGGGCCCACCCCGGGCAGGGCGTCGAGTTGCTCGACGGTGGCGGTGTTGAGATCAACCGGCCCGGCCGGCGGTGCGTTCTCGGTCGGACCGGCCTGCGCCGCCCCGCCCACCGAGCTTCCCAGCACCGCGGGTTGGCCCGCAGGTGCGGCGACTCCGACGACGATCTGTTCACCGTCGGAAAGATGCCGGGCGAGGTTGAGCCCGAGGGTGTCGGCACCTTTGACCGGGCCACCGGCAGCCGACACCGCATCGGAGACCCGGGCGTCGGGTGCCAGGGTCACCAGGCCCGGCTGTGCCACCAGCCCGACGACGCTGACGACCACGGTGTGCTGATCCGGGCCGACTGGCGACCCCGGCACCGCGGTTGCGACCGGCACCGCCTCGACGGTCGGCAGATCGGCCGAGACCACCGGAGCCGGCCGGTTGCGGGACACGGTGAACACGGTCACGAGAACGGCCAGCAGTGCGATGACCGCCAGCACGACCCCACCGGCCCGTCCGGGGTCGGCCCGTATCGCGGTCAGCCAGGCCTGCCCGCGCGGCGTGGTCGCCCCGGGCACCACCCAGCTGGGGGCGAGCTGCGTCTCCTCGCCGCCGTCAGCGGGACTTCCGGCGGGATCCGCCGAGGGCCGGGCCCGGAGCCGGTGCAGGATGGCGGAGGGATCCTCGGTGCGCATGTCCGCGACGCTAGGGCCGTTAGCCGTCACGGTACGGCCGGCCGGGGCCATGGCCCGGTTCGGCTGTGGACGAAACCAGGATTGTGGAACAGTCGCTGGCGATGCCGCACCGCACCGACGATCGAGAGGGGACGCCATGAGCGCCAGCAGCGACCGGCCACTTCGGGTGATCCAGTGGACCACCGGCAACATCGGCCGGCGGTCGTTGCACGCGATCATCGGCCGTCCCGACCTGGAACTGGTCGGGGTCTACGCGCACGGCGCCGACAAAGTCGGTGTGGATGCCGCCGAGTTGGCCGGCTGGTCGGGTGGGCCCACCGGGATCACCGCCACCGACGATATCGAGGCGCTGCTGGCCACCGGTGCGGACGCCTGCTGTTACAACCCGCTGTGGCCGAGCGTCGAGGAGTTGGTGCGACTGTTGGAGGCCGGGGTCAACGTATGTTCCTCGGCCGCCTGGATCACCGGCGGCAAGCAGTCGCCGGCGGATCTCGACCGGATCCGAAAGGCTTGCGAGCGCGGCAATTCCACGATTTTCGGCAGCGGTGCGCATCCCGGGATGACGAACATGGTGGGCATGGTGCTCTCCGGGGCGTGCGAACGGGTCGATGAGATCCGGATCACCGAATCGGTGGACTGCTCGACCTACGAGTCGGCGGGTACCCAGACCGCGATGGGCTTCTCCTGCGACCCGCAGACGCCCGGCCTGGCCGAGAGCGTCCGGAGGGAGAGTGAGGTGTTCGCCGAGTCCGCCGCCATGATGGCCGACGCGATCGGCGCCGACCTGGACCGGATGAGCTTCGACGTGACGTTCACCAAGGCCACCGGGGACAGCGATCTCGGTTTCATGACCATTCCGGAGGGCACCGTCGCCGGCGTGCACGGTTACCACCGCGGGTGGGTGGGCGAGCGCAATGTGGTCAGCGTCGGGTTCAACTGGACCATGGGTAACCATGTGGTGCCGCCCAAGCCCCTGGAGCACGGTCACGTCATCCAGGTTTTCGGGGTGCCCAACATGCGCACCGTGCTGCACTGCCTGCCGCCACGAGACTGGAACGAACCGGGTTTCATGGGCCTGGGGATGATCTACACCGCAATGCCGGTCACCAATGCGGTCCCGGCAGTCGTGGCGGCCCGACCCGGCATCATCACCCTGAAGGATCTCCCGGTCGTCACCGGCAGGTTCGCGTAGCGCAAACCGGTTGCGCTGGTCCTGGTATCCGAAGGACGATCACTTCTCGCTGCCGGCCAGTTGCGTCGACGACGCCCGAGCCCGGCTCAACCGGTTGCGAGGCTGACCACCACGCCCACCGCGCCGGTGCCGAGGTGTACCCCCAGAACGGGTCCGAGATCGGTGACGATCGGTGGTCCGCAGGCGGGCAGCGCGGCAGCGAGGGTCGCCGCGACCTCCGCGGCCGCGGCCGGATTGTCGACGTGCTGGACCGCCAGGGCCGCCCGCCGCTCACCCACCGCCTCCAGCGCCAGTTCCACCATCGCCGCGGTGGCCTTCGAGGTGGTCCGCACCCGCTGGGAAAGCACCAGTTGGCCGGCGTCGAGCCGTAGCAACGGCTTGATGGCCAACGCAGTGCCCAGCCACGAGGCGGCCGTCCCGATCCGGCCGCTGCGGCGCAGGTTTTCCAGCCGTTGCACCACGATGTAGGCGCTGGTCAGGGGAATCGCGCTGATCGCCTCGGCGGCAACGGATTCCCTGTCGGCACCGGCACGCGCGGCCCGCGCCGCCGCGAGAGCGACGAATCCGGTACCCATACCCGCCGACCGGGAGTCGATCACCCGCACCGATCCCCCGAACTCTCCGGCGGCGTGTTCGGCGGCGGCCGCGGTGCTCGACAGCGCCGCCGAGATGTGCACCGCCACCACCCCGTCGCCACCGCTGTCCGCCAGCGCGCGGCGGTAGATTGCGGTGAGCTCGGCGGGCCCGGCGCCGGCGGTACTGACCTGCGGGCGCTGGTACAGGTCGGTCGGCATCTCGTCGACGCCGTCACGCAGATCGAGACCATCGACCAGGACGTGCAAGGGTGTCACTCGAATCCCCCACTCCGCCAGCAGATCCGCCGGCAACCTCGCGGCGGAGTCGGTCACGACGACGACCGCCACGGGGTCAACCCGGGCCGTCGCCGGCCGACACCCCGGCCTCGGCCAGCGCCTTGAGCATCAACTCTGCGACTGCCCGGTGCGCCTCGAAGTTCCAGTGGATGCCATCGGGATTGCCGCGACCGTCCAGGATGTGCTCGGCGACAGCCTCTTTGAGGTCGACGAGGGGGACCTGATGCCGGGCGGCCCAACGGGTGATCGCCGAGACGGTTCCGGCCCGACCGTGATGCGCCCGACCATAGGTCGGGGCGATGTGCACCGACGGCAGCGACGCCACGACGGGAATTCCCGGCCTGTTGAAGTCGATGGCCGCCCTGGTCATCTCGAGGTATTCGACGGTCAGCTTGGGCGGCAGCGCCGAGCGCGCCACCGGGGAGAGCCGCGGCTGAATCCACCCGTAGGAGTCACGCACCCAGCGACGCACCAGCGGTGGCCGGACGTAACGGATAGCCTCTCGCGCCGCGGTCGGCAACGGGGACGGCAGCGAATCCATGCCACTGGTGGCGAAGATCACCGCCCCGGCCCTCGGCAGAGCCGCCCAGGCCCGCGGATCCTGGGTGGCTGCCCACCAGACGTCGCGGCACGTCCAGCCGATCCTTCCGATCAGTTCCAATTCCCAATCAAGTTCCGTGGCAACGATATTGGGCCAGATTCGTGGATCGTCGGCGGGTAGCCCGCCCTGCGGTCCGTAGTAGGACAGCGAGTCGCAGAAGACCAGCAGCTTCGGGGGCGACGCCGGATCAGAGGACATCGTTGGCGACCTGGGCCGAGGCATTCCACACATCCAGACGCCAGCGAAGGTCGGTGAACGGCGCGCCGGCCGCGCCGTGGGCGGAGAGCTGGGCCCAACTGGCGTTGCCCATCCCACCGAGCACCGGCCAGTTGTCGACGGGCAGACCCAGCAGTGCAGCGGTCAATGCTGCGATGAGGCCGCCGTGCGCCACCAGCACCACCGGACGATCGGGATCGCCGAATCCCCAGTCCGGCTCCCCGGCAACCAGTTCGGCCACCAGCGGCAGGCTACGGTCGGCGACATCGATGCGGCTCTCCCCGCGGTGCGGTGCGGAGGCCGCGTCATCGCGCCAGGCCGTCCTCGCGCCGGGTGCGGCGGTGTCCACCTGCTGGTGGGTCATCCCCTGCCAATCCCCGAGATGGGTCTCCCGCAGGCGGATATCCCTGCGCACCGGCAGCCCACTGCGTTCGCCGAGACTCACCGCGGTGTCATAGGCGCGGCGCAGATCGGAGGAGACGATCGTCAGCGGCTGCCGCTTGGCCAGAACCTCGGCGGCGGCGACGGCCTGAGCGCGGCCCAGATCGGTCAGGTCGGTGTCGAGCTGACCCTGCATCCGGTTGTCGGCGTTGGATTTCGTCTGGCCGTGGCGCAGCATGACCAGCCGCCGCACCCTCACGTCGGCTCCGCGTCGGTCGCCGGATCGTCCAGATCGACCTCGACCGTCGGGCAGTCACGCCACAATCGGTCCAGGGCGTAGAAGTTGCGTTCATCGGTGTGCTGGATGTGCACCACGATGTCGACGTAGTCCAGCAGCACCCAGCGACCCTCGCGGGTGCCCTCGCGGCGGGCCGGTTTGTACCCGCCCAGACGCATCTTCTCCTCCACCTCGTCGACGATGGCGCCCACCTGCCGTTCGTTGCCTGCCGACGCGATGACGAAGCAGTCCGTGATCACCAACTGTCCGGACACGTCGATCACCACGATGTCCTGGGCCAGCTTGGCCGCGGCGGCACGGGCGGCGATCGCGGCCATCCGGACCGCCTCGGCGGATGCCGTCATGCGGTGACCCCAATCTGCGCACCGCGGCGGTAGAGCCCGCGCTTGGCGACGTACTGCACCACGCCGTCGGGTACCAGGTACCAGATCGGGCGGCCGCCGGCGGCGCGGGAACGGCAGTCCGAAGACGAGATCGCCAGCGCGGGGACCTCCACCAGCCGCAGTGCGCCGTCGGGCAGCCGATGGACCGCGTCCTTGATGTGGGAGTCGGTGAGCTCATAGCCCGGCCGGCTGACCCCGACGAAGGTGGCCAGGGTGAACAGGTCCTCCCAGCCCTGCCAGGTCAGGATCGACCCGAGCGCGTCGGCGCCGGTGATGAAGTACAGGTCGCAGTCCGGATACAGCGCGCGGAGGTCGCGCAGCGTGTCGGTGGTGTACGTCGGTCCGCCGCGGTCGATGTCCACGCGGCTGACCGCGAACCGGGGATTGGACGCGGT
>SYAB01000226.1 GCA_005787665.1 Actinomycetota bacterium | reverse complement strand
GATCGGGTAGCCGGTGCGGCCCTGTTTCCAGGCCTCGAAGGCGGCCTGCGCGGCCGGTCCGGTGTCGACCTCGATGGCGTCGAAGGTCGGGTTCCAGTTCCGCCAGGCGCTGGCCGGCCAGCGGTGCAGTACCGCGGCGTAGAAGTCCCGGAAGGCCAGTTCGCGCAGGTAGGCGGCGCCCCCGGACTCGCGCGGGTTCAGGCTCGCCGCCATGGTCCGGGGGTGGATGGTGCCGAATTTCAGGTGCGCCGACATCCGGCTGGTGCCGGGCTTGTCCGGCCGGTCGCGGCCGTCGGCGTAGTCGCCCATTCCGTCGGCGAGGAACTCCGCCCAGCGCTGGCGGGCGGCCGTCTCGCCGGCCGGCATCTCCAGTGACACCTGGGGATCGGGCGGGTCGACGGGGTCGGGCAACCCTCCGACTCCGCCGGGGTCGATCCAGACCACCTCGGCGGGGTCGGAGGGCGCCGGCGCTCGCCAGCCGATCTCCCGCCACCGGTTGAAGAACGGGGTGAACACCTTGTAGGGGGTGCCGTCGTCCTTGGTGACCCGTCCGGGGGAGACCAGATAGGGCGAGCCGGTGGCCAGCAGGGAAACCCCGCCGCCGCCCAGCGCGTCGGCGACGGCGGCGTCCCGGCGTATCCCGAAAGGACTGAAATCTGCGGAGACATGCACCGATTCCGCGCCCAGGGCGGCGCAGATCTGGGGTAGTCGATCCTCCGGCCGGCCGCGGGCGATCAGCAGGCGACCGTCGAGAACGTCGCGTAACTCGCGAAGCGAGTCGCCGAGGAACTGCAGGCGGCGCGCCCCGCTGCCGGCCTCCAGTCGGGGATCGAGGACGAAACAGGCCAAGACGTCGCGACTGTTCGCGGCGGCGTCCAGAAGGGCGGGATGGTCGGCCAGGCGAAGATCGCGGCGCAACCACAGGACTGTCGGCATGGTCACATGCTGCCCGAAATGGAGCCGGCCAGGGGGCGTGAAGGAGAAGCACGCCGCCCTGGCCGCTCGATGTGGTGCCGTCGCCCGGCCCGCGCTCAGGCGGCGGGAGGCAGCAGCACCGAGTCGATGAGATAGACCGTCGCGTTGGTGGTCGGGATGCCGCCGCAGACCACGGAGGCGTTGTTGACCATGAGGTGATCGCCGCTGCCGCTGACGGTGAGGTTGGCGCCCTGGACGGTCGTGTGGGTGCCGACCACCTGATCCGGGCTGGCCTGACCGGGCACCACGTGATAGGTCAGGATCGAGGTCAGCAGAGCAGAGTCGGTCTTGAGCGTCTCGAGGGTGGCCGCGTCGATCTTGGCGAAGGCGTCGTTGGTCGGTGAGAACACCGTGAACTGGCCGCCGTTGAGAGTGTCGACGAGATTGACCTGCGGATTGAGTTGACCGGAGACCGCGGCGGCCAGCGTGGTCAGCACCGGACTGTTGGCGGCTGCGGTGGCCACCGGCACCTTGGCGAGTTCACCGACCGAGCCTGGGCCGGTCGGAACCTGCGCGGCGTAGCCGGCGCAGCCGGGGCCGGCCAGGTCGGCGGCCGCAGTCGGCGCGGCGACGAGGGCGAAACTGATCGCGGCCGCGGCCAGGCCGGCGACCGGGATGGCCTTGCGTGCCGTGGAGGTCGTGTTCGTCATGAGGGTTCCTCTCGATGGTGGGTGCGCCGGTGCGGCGCTGTCATCGGTGATTCGGTGCGGGGCGGTCCGCGGATGGGTGGTGTATGTCACCTTCCGGACGGGGGCGAGTGAGGCGACGCGTACCACAACGGAGACGCGGGACCGCAATTGCCTTGTGGCAAAATCGATCCCGCGCCTCCGTCGAGAATGGTGACTACGGTGTCGGGGTGGTGGTGGGTGCTGCCGACGTCGGCTCGGCCGGTGCCGCGGGCGGCATCAGCACGGTGTCGATCAGGTACAGCGTCGCATTGGCGGTCTTGATGCCGCCGCAGACCACTCCGGCGTCGTTGACCTTGAGGTCGTTGCCGGACCCGGTGACGGTCAGCGCGGCGCCCTGCACGGTCTTGTGCTCGCCGACGACCGCTGCCGGACCGGCCTGGCCGGACACCACGTGGTAGGTCAGGATCGAGGACAGCAGCTCGGAGTCGGTCTTGAGCTTCTCGATGGTCGCGGCGTCGATCTTCCCGAACGCTTCGTCGGTGGGCGCGAACACGGTGAACTCGCCGTTGTTGAGCGTGTCGACCAGGTTGACGTCAGGGTTGAGCTTGCCCGACAGGGCACCGGCCAGGGTGGTGAGCACCGGGCTGTTGGATGCCGCGGTTGCGACCGGCTCCTTGGCTAGCCCCTCCACCGAGGCCGGGCCGGTCGGGTTGGCCTCCGCGTAGGCCGCGCAGCCCGCTCCGACCAGATCGCCGGCGGCGGGGGCGGCCATCGCCGATGTGGTGGTCATCGCCGACGAGGTGGTGGCGCTGGACGTGGCGGTGGCCTCCTTGTCCTTGGTGGCCGTCGAGCAGCCCGACAGCGCCAGCGCCGCAACCGCGGCCAAGCCGGCGGCGGTCACAACCGTGCGGTGAACAGTCATAAGGTCAATCTCCTTTGATCCCTCCGAATGAGCAGGTCCCATCGCGAGACCCCAATGACCATTCGGTTCTTCGCCGCGCCCGGATTGGCCGCTGTGACGGGCATCACATCACAGCGCCGCGCCACCGGTGCGCGACAATGGTCGGGTGAAACCCCTACGCGTGCTGATTCTCGGCAGCACCGGCTCGATCGGCACGCAGGCACTGGAGGTGATCGCTGCCAACCCCGACCGCTTCGAGGTCGTCGGCCTCGCCGCCGGTGGGGGAAATCCGGATCTGTTGGCGCGCCAGCGCGCCGCGACCGGGGTCGGGCCCATCGCCGTGGCCGACCCGGCGGCCGCCGACCGGGTCGGCGGGGTCACCTTCAGCGGCCCGGACGCCGCGACCCGGCTGGTGCGGGAGACCGAGGCGGACGTCGTGCTCAACGCCCTGGTCGGCGCGCTGGGGCTGGAACCCACGTTGGCGGCGCTGGGGACCGGTGCACGGTTGGCGCTGGCCAACAAGGAGTCCCTGGTGGCCGGTGGCCCATTGGTGCTCAAGGCGGCCCGACCGGGCCAGATCGTCCCCGTCGACTCCGAACACTCGGCGCTGGCCCAGTGCCTGCGGGCCGGTGGCGCCGACGAAGTGGCGAAACTGGTGCTGACCGCCTCGGGCGGCCCGTTCCGGGGCTGGTCGGCGCCCGCCCTGGAGGCGGTGACACCCGAGCAGGCCGGCGCCCACCCCACCTGGAACATGGGCCCGATGAACACCCTGAACTCGGCCTCGCTGGTCAACAAGGGCCTGGAGTTGATCGAGACGCACCTGCTGTTCGGGGTGCCCTACGACCGTATCGAGGTGGTCGTCCACCCGCAGTCGATCGTGCACTCGATGGTCACCTTCGTCGATGGCTCCACCATCGCCCAAGCCAGTCCGCCGGATATGAAGCTGCCGATCGCGCTGGCATTGGGCTGGCCCGAGCGGGTCGCCGGATCCGCTCCCGCCTGCGACTTCGGCACGGCGTCGCGGTGGGAATTCGAGCCACTGGACAACGCTGTCTTCCCGTCGGTGGACCTGGCGCGTGCGGCCGGGCAGACCGGAGGATGTCTGACCGCGGTCTACAACGCCGCCAACGAGGAGGCCGCCGAGGCCTTCCTGGCCGGCCGGATCCGATTCCCCGCGATCGTGGGAACAATCGCTGACGTGCTGGCGGCCGCTGACCAGTGGTCGGTGCCACCGGCTACCGTGGAGGAGTTACTCGAAGCCCAGCGTTGGGCCCGGCAACGTGCCCGCGAGGTGATCGCGGCACAGGAGGTCGCATCGTCCCGATGAAGTGTGTCTCATGATGTTCGTGGTAGGCATCGTGCTGTTCGCCCTGGCGATCCTGCTCTCGGTGGCGTTGCACGAATGTGGCCACATGTGGGTCGCCCGGGCCACCGGGATGAAAGTGCGCCGCTACTTCGTCGGCTTCGGCCCGACGCTGTGGTCGACGGTGCGGCCGAACTCGCTGGGTACCACCGAATACGGGCTCAAGGCGATCCCGCTGGGCGGCTTCTGCGACATCGCCGGGATGACCCCGGCAGACCAGCTCCGGCCCGAGGACGAGCCGTACGCGATGTACAAGCAGAAGACCTGGAAGAGGGTCGCGGTGTTGTTCGCCGGTCCGGCGATGAACTTCGTCATCGGCCTGGTGCTGATCTACGGCATCGCCGTGGTCTGGGGTTTGCCCAACCTGCACCCGCCGACGACCGCGATCGTCGGCGAGACCAGCTGTGTGAAGCCGGAGGTCGTCAAGGGGCAACTCGGCGAGTGCACCGGGTCGGGGCCGGCCGCCCAGGCGGGGCTGCTGCCCGGTGACGTGGTCGTCCGGGTCGGCGCTACCGAGGTGAACACCTTCGAGCAGATGGTGGCCGCCGTGCAGAAGTCCTCGGGGCCGACCCCGTTCGTCGTGGAGCGCACGCAGGACGGGCGGACCTCCACCGTCGACGCGGTGGTAGACGTCAGCACCACCCAGCGCTGGGTCGCCCCGGCCGGCGGCGGTGCGGCCAGTGGCCCCTCCGACGTGGGAGCGGTCGGCATCGTCGCCGCACAGTACGGTCCCACCCACTACAACCCGCTCTCGGCCGTCCCGGCGACCTTCGCCTTCACCGGTGACCTGGCCGTCGAACTGGGTAAATCCCTGGCCACGATCCCGACCAAGGTCGGAGCCCTGGTGCACGCGATCGGCGGCGGCGAACGCGACCCCGAGACCCCGATCAGCGTCGTCGGCGCGAGCATCATCGGCGGCGACACCGTCGACCACGGCCTGTGGGTGGCGTTCTGGTTCTTCCTGGCGCAGCTCAACTTCGTACTCGGGGCGGTGAACCTGGTGCCGCTGCTGCCCTTCGACGGCGGACACATCGCCGTGGCCCTCTACGAGAAGCTGCGCAATATGGTTCGCGCCGCCCGCGGTCTGCTTCCGGCGGCGCCGGTGGACTACGGCAAACTGCTGGCCCCCACCTATGTGGTCCTCATCGTGGTGGTCGGTTATATGGCGTTGACCGTGACCGCCGACCTTGTCAACCCGATCCGGTTGTTCCAGTAGGAGATTCGAGATGTCCACCTCCATCGGCCTGGGTATGCCGGCCGCACCGCCGCCCACCCTCGCCCCGCGCCGCGCGACCCGACAACTGATGGTGCGCGATGTCGGGGTCGGCAGTGACTACCCGATCTCGGTGCAGTCGATGTGCACCACCAAGACCCATGACGTCAACTCCACGCTGCAGCAGATCGCGGAGTTGACCGCCGCCGGATGCGACATCGTCCGGGTGGCCTGTCCGCGACAGGAAGATGCCGACGCGCTGGCCGAGATCGCCAGGCACAGCAACATCCCGGTGATCGCCGACATCCACTTC
>SYAB01000025.1 GCA_005787665.1 Actinomycetota bacterium | reverse complement strand
GTCGGCCTCGTCGATGACGGTGATCTGCACGCCGTCGAGGCTGATGAGTTTCTGGCGCATCAGATCCTCCAGGCGCCCCGGGCAGGCGACGACGATGTCGACGCCCGATCGCAGGGCGCTCACCTGGCGGCTCTGGGCGACCCCGCCGAAGATCGTGGTGACCTGCAGCCCGTTGGCAGCTGCCAGGGGTTGCAGGGTCGCGGTGATCTGCGTCGCGAGTTCGCGGGTAGGGGCCAGCACCAGACCGGTCGGCCGGCTCGGCCGGCGGTGGTTGTGGGCCAGTCGGGCGGCAAGCGGGATGGCGAACGCCAGCGTCTTGCCGCTGCCGGTCTTGCCGCGGCCCAGGACGTCGCGTCCGGCCAGGGTGTCGGGCAGGGTTTCGGTCTGGATGGGGAAGGGATGGGTGAGACCGGCTGCGGTCAGTGCCGCCACCAGGGGTGCGGGCACGCCGAGATCGGCGAAGGAACGGGTCATGATGGTGCCTTTCAGGCATCGGGTTGTGACGGCCTTCCGACACGGAGTCGGCTGAGGTCAGCGGCACACGTTGGGCGAGATTGCCAGGCGGCAATATCGGTCGCCGCGAAACTGGTGGATCTTGAGAAGTCCACGACGTAGACCGGAACGTGACACATCCGGTGGTAGGCCAAGTCTAGCAGGTGGGGGTCGGCGAGTTCGCCAGCAAACCGGGGCGGGAGGCATTGGCCGTGGCTGGAGCGCTGGGCTCGCCGTGTTTGCTAAATCTGGCCGACCGGGTGTCTGCGACCGTGGTCGGAACGGTCCGCCGATATGGTTATGATTCGTTTGTCAACGGTGACGTCTGACCCTTCGACAACTGCCCTGGAGTGAGCTCGGTGACCTTTCCCCGTCGTGCGCGGACGACGAGTGCCGTGGTAGTGGCGTTATTGGCGGGTGTGCTCGTCAGCGACGTCGCGGGGTTCCCGGGTTGCGCGAACGGATGCAAGACCGCCACCGCCACCGCGGCCGCGCCGGTCGTCCCGGCCAAGCCCCGCCCACCATTGCTCGGGGTGTCGCCGTTCGACGGCGCCGAGGGTGTCAGCCCGCTGACCAAGCCGGTGGTGGACGTGGTCGACGGCAAGCTCACCGACGTCTCGCTCTACGATGACTGGGGCAACACGGTGGAGGGCAGGCTGTCGAAGGACGGCACCTCCTGGGAGCCCACCCAGCGACTGGACTTCGCGCGGTATTACACGTTGACGGCCAACAGTAAGAGCAGCAGTGGGGTGCCGTTGTCGCGGACCTCCAACTTCCAGACTCTGGTGGCCGACAACTATGTCCACCCCTACATCGAGGTGCAGGGCGGTTTCGCCCCGAACGAGAACGTCCGCTACGGCGTCGGCACCATCGTCATCGCCCACTTCGATGAAGCGATCGCCAACAAGGCACTCGCCGAAAAGAACATGATCGTGCGCACCGAGCCCGCGGTCGAGGGCTCGTGGTCCTGGATCAGCGATTCGGTGGCGCACTGGCGGCCGCGGAACTACTACGCCGCCGGAACCCGGATCACCGTGGATCTCAACATGTTCGGCCTCGAACTGGGCAAAGGGATGTACGGGCAGGCCGACGCGACCGCGAAGATCAATATCGGCGATGCCCACGTCTCCGTCGCCAACGACATCACCAAGCAGGTGAGCGTCTTCGACAACGGCAAGCTGGTACGGACCATGCCGACGTCGATGGGCAAGGGCGGCACCTCAGTGTTCGGCGACAAGACCTTCCACTGGTGGACCCCGCCGGGCATCTACAGCGTCCTGGACAAGGGCGAGGTCGTCACCATGGACTCGGCGACCTACGGCGTGCCGTTGGGGACCGCTGACAGCTACAAGCGCAAGATCGGCTGGGCCACCCGGATCAGCACCGATGGGATCTACCTGCACCATCTCGACGACACCGTCTGGGCGCAGGGCAACACCAACCTGTCGCACGGCTGCCTGAACCTCAGCGGCGAGAACGCCAGGTGGTACTTCGACATGGTCCAGCCGGGCGACATCGTGGAGGTCCGCTACACCGGCGGTCCGCCGCTGACCCTCGCCCAGGGCGGCGACTGGTCGGTGCCGTGGCAGGACTGGGTCAAAGGCAGCGCGCTTAACGGCAAGGCCGTCCCGCCGCCCGCCCCGCCCGCCGCGGAGACCCTTACTGCGCCCGGTCCCTAGACCCCTTCGCGCACTCCAACCCGCTCCGAGGCCGGCCGGACATGTCGGTGCCGAGCGATACCCTTGGGTTGCAGGGAAAGGGGAGCGGAGGTTGGATTCGGAACGGTACGCCGAGGTGCTCGCTGAGGAGATCGCGAACCTCGACGCCCGGATCGAGGCACTCCAGCCGGACTGGCAGGTGCCGACCCTTCAGCAGTCCTACCTGCATTTGCGGTGTACGCAGCCTTGGTGGAGGTGTGCGACACCGCCTGAGACCTGAGATCCACCAACGGATCTCGTCGATGAAGGGGGAGAAGGCGATGACGGGATACGACATCATCGGTGACATTCACGGCTGTGCGTCGGAGCTCACGACGTTACTCGGTGAGCTCGGCTATCGGCGGGACGCGGCAGGTGCCTACCGTCATCCGGATCGGACCGCGGTGTTCGTCGGCGACCTCGTCGACCGCGGACCCGAGCAACTCGAGGTGCTCAGGATCGTCGAGGCGATGCGCGATGCCGGTACCGCACACGTGGCGATGGGCAACCACGAGTTCAACGCCATCGCCTACGCCACCCGGCATCCTGAAACCGGGGAGCCGTTGCGGCCGAACAACGTCCAGAACACCCGGCAGCACCAGGCGTTCCTGAGTCAGCTGACCCCCGATGAGCAGGACCACTACCGGCAATGGTTCACGACCCTGCCGCTGTGGCTGGATCTCGGCGGCATCCGCGTGGTGCACGCCTGCTGGCATGAACCCTCGATGCGGGTGATCGAGGCGGCCACCGGTTCGGCCCGGCTGAGCGACGTCGAGCACTACGTCGAGGCCTCGAGGAAGGGCGCCCCGCTCTATGAAGCCGTCGAGACCCTGCTCAAGGGACCCGAGATCAGCCTGACCCGGTACGGGGCGCAGCCCTACTGGGACAAGGACCACCATCGGCGGGATCGGGCCCGCATCCGGTGGTGGGACAGCGACGCCACCACGTTGCGGGATTTGGCCGAAACGCGCGGCGCACTCACCGAGAGCGGGCAACCCTATCCGCCGTTGCCGGCCGATCCGGTCGATCCGGAGGAGGGGCGGACCTACCTCTACGGGGACCCGGTGCCGCTGTTCTACGGCCACTACTGGCGGGTGTGGGAACCCGCGCACACCGAGGACTGGACGCGCTACACCGCCTGCGTCGACTTCAGCGCCGTCAAGAGCGGGCATCTGGTCGCCTACCGGTGGAGCGGTGAGCCGGAGATCAGCCGGGACAACTACGTCCCGCACACCCTCGACGTGGTGGCCGCCGACCCGTCGGCCTGAGCCCGTCCCTGCTGGCCGGTTCAGCCTGCGCGATCCACCTCGGGGTGCGAGGATGCGCAGATCGTCACAGGAGGCGGCATGGATTTCGTCTATCTCCAGGAGCACCTGATCGATCCGGCCAACCGGATCCTCTATACCTATGTGCTGGTGTACCTGCTCGTCGCGGCCGGTATCTACTTCACCGTCCGTACCCGGTTCGTGCAGTTCCGCTACTTCAAGCGGATGCTGGGCCAGTTGATGCACTCCCGGACCGGCGAGGACGGCATCTCCTCGTTCCAGGCGTTCTGCGTCGGCCTGGCATCCCGGGTGGGACACGGAAACATCGCCGGGGTGGCGATCTCCCTGACCGGGGGCGG
>SYAB01000225.1 GCA_005787665.1 Actinomycetota bacterium | reverse complement strand
GTTGTCTGTGGTGGCGGACGACCCCTTCGCGGGGGTCGCCGCGGCGGTGCGCTTGGCTGGTTTCGCGGCTGCCTGGCTTGCCTTGGTCGCTGCCACGTACACCCTTTCGGTCCTGCGGGCGCCGGCGCGCGCAGACATTCGTCGTCGGGCGTCGGCTATCGGGAATCTCGGCGTGATCTGGGGGGATCCTCGCCGCGTCGTCGGCGGTAGCCGCGTCTCATTGTAACGACATGTGGACGTACCGCAGGACAGTGCGCCCCGAGGTCGCGACCGCCGACCGCGACGACGTGCCGGTCAGCGGCGGCCGTGCTCCCCGGCGGCAGCCATCGCCGCCCCGACGATGCCGGCGGTGTTGAGCAGTTCGGCGGCGACGACGGGAGTCCGGTTCTCGAGCAGCGGGATCCACTTGTCGGCTTTCTTGCTGATCCCGCCGCCGGCGATGAACAGATCCGGCCAGATAGCGTTCTCGACCGCGACGAGGACCCTGGTCACCTCTTTGGTCCACCTGCGGTAGCTCCACTCCTTTCGCTCCATGACCGACGCCGCCGCCCGGTGTTCGGCTTCCTTGCCGCCGACCTCGATATGGCCGAATTCGGTGTTGGGCAGCAACATTCCGTGGTGGATCACCGCAGAGCCGATACCGGTTCCGAAGGTCAGCAGCACCACCACACCGTCCTGGTTGCGCCCGGCGCCGTAACGCTGCTCAGCCAGGCCGGCGGCGTCGGCGTCGTTGAGCACGGTCACGGGCTGGCCGTCGAGTGCCGCGCTCATCAGATCCGCGACCCGCGCGCCGATCCAGGAACTGTCGACGTTGGCGGCGGTGTGGACCACACCATCGACCACCACCCCCGGATAGGTGACGCCCAACGGGCCGGTCCAGCCGAAATGGCGGACGACCTCGGCGACCGTCCTGGTCACCGCCTCGGGGGTGGCCGGCTGCGGAGTCTCCAGCCGGAACCGCTCCCCGACGATCTGGCCGGTGTCCAGATCGACGATCGCCCCCTTGACGCCGCTGCCGCCGACGTCGATGCCGAAGCCCTGGTGTGCGGGGGTGGGGGCGGTCATGGCGGTACTCCCTGTATCGAAGACGGTCGCGCTGAGCCGGTGGCTCTGAAGACATTAGTGGCTGTCCCGGCCCTGGAGTCCCCGATTGCGGGCCCGGTTGTGCTGCGATGGCAGGGTGAGTGATTACTGGCCCGAGCGGCTGCGGGAGGTGGCCGAGCAACTGGTCGGCGAGGCAGCCGATTTCGTGCGGCGGCGCCGGGTGGAGCTTCTCGACCCCGGGGTCCGCGGGGGAGCCGTGCGTGTGACCGCGGTGCGCGCCAAGAGCACCCCTACCGACCCGGTGACCCTTGCCGACACCGAGACCGAGCAGCTGGTGCGCGACCGGCTCGCGGTGCTGCGGCCGGGGGAACATGTGCTCGGCGAGGAGGGTGGCGGCGTGGCCGCCGATTCGGACCTGCGTTGGGTGGTCGATCCCATCGACGGAACGGTCAACTTCCTGTACGGCATCCCGGCCTACGCGGTGTCGGTCGCCGCCCAGGTCAACGGCGTCTCGGTCGCCGGCGCGGTCGCCGACGTCGCCGGCGGCCGGATGTATTCGGCCGCGGCGGGCCTCGGTGCCCATGTGCACTGCGGTGGCCGGTCGCGGCGGCTGGCCTGCAATCAGATCAGCGAGCTGTCGATGGCACTGCTCGGCACCGGGTTCGGTTACGCGCGTGCCCGCCGGGCCGCCCAGGCGGCGTTGCTGGCACGCATGCTCCCGGAGGTTCGCGACGTGCGGCGGATGGGTTCGGCGGCGCTGGATCTCTGTCTGGTGGCGGCCGGCTCCCTCGACGTCTACTACGAGCACGGGCTGCAGGTCTGGGACTGGGCAGCGGGCGCCCTGATCGCCGCGGAGGCCGGGGCGGTGGTGGTGCTGCCGGAATCGGGAGGCCCGGGCGCCGAACCGCTGTTGGCCGCCGCGCCGGGGGTGTCGGACCAGCTCATCGAGGCGCTGCAGCGCAACTCCGGGTGGGACCCGATGCCCTGAGGATCGGTTCAGCAGCTGCTGTTGTGAATCTTGGCGACCAGCGCGGAGTCGGCCGGTTCGGTGGCCCCCGGCCGGAGCCCGGAGAGCACCGCGGCGATGTCGTCGCTGTTGGTCAGCGAGGTGAAGTCGGTGCCGATCACCAGATCGACCGTATCGTCCTGTCGATCGTCCTGGTACATCTCGACGCACGGCGCGACCAGCCACACCGTCGCCGCACCCGGACGGCCGTCCTTGCCGAACCGGATCTGGCCCTGGCAGGCCAAACGGCTGCCTGCGTAGACCGGATCGTTGGCCGCGGCGGGGGCGGCGAAGCCCAGGTCACGCAGTGCGCCCGCCACTTCGCCCGCCTGGCCGCCCTGTCCGCTGGCGTTGAGCACCCGGACCTTGGTGTCGTCCAACTTGGCCGGTGCCACGTCGACCATCGAGGATCCGGAAACCCGGTCGCCGAGTCTGGGCGCGTCGGCGTCGGTCGGCGCAGGGGGGGCATTGCAGGCCGCCGCCTCTCCCACCTGGACCGGCCGGGTCAGCACGAACGCCCACACCAGGGCCGTCAGGACACAGAGCACGGCCACCGCGGCGATGCCCGGACGGTAGTTTCGACGCGCGTAGGGCTGTCCGTCCTTGTCGAGGGTGGACCCCTCGGTGATATGAGCGACCACGAGTGAACTCTAGAGCCAGCCGGTACCGTGCCGACAAGGGCTTGACCACCGCGAACGGCGGTCAGCTGCGAATGTGATGCAAAACACACCAAAACTCTTCATGAACAGGGCACGAATCGTTTTGCGCAGGCGTTCGACGCTGATACAAACCTCTGCTGAGGTTCGATGAGGGATGGGACGGATGGCTACTGACTACGACGCCCCGCGGCGTACAGAGACCGACGAGGTATCCGAGGATTCCCTCGAGGAACTCACCGCGCGCCGCAACGAGGCGCAGTCCGCCGCCGTTGACGTCGACGAATCGGAATCCGCGGAATCGTTCGAACTGCCCGGTGCCGACCTGTCGGGGGAGGAACTGTCGGTTCGGGTGATCCCCAAACAGGCCGACGAGTTCACCTGCTCGAGTTGCTTTCTGGTGCATCACCGCAGCCGGTTGGCCTCCGAGAAGAACGGTGTGTTGCTGTGCACCGACTGCGCGGCCTGAGCGCGTCGGTCAGCTTCGCAGCGCTGCCAGAACCTTCTCCGGGTTCCGGCAGCTGACCAGCCAGTACGGCGTGGGGTCATCAGGATCGTCGAGGACCACCAGCGCCATCGGCCCGACCCAGTTGCGGTGCAGGACGAACGCGGCCGGATCCAGTTGCCGGCCCAGCGCCGCTGACTTCGCGCTGCGCGGCACCGCGGCCGCGCGCGTCACCACCTCGGCGGGTAGATGGGCCTCACCGGCCCAGAGTTCGGCGTCGGCGCCGTTGCCCACCACCCGCACCTCGACGCGGCTGAGCCAGAGCAACACGCCGACGGCCACCGCACCGCAGACGAGGTAGGGCAGCCAGGGCGGGAGGGTCCGGATCCCCATGGTGATCTCGAAGGCCAGCACGGCCGAGAGGCCCAGGCCGATCGGCCACCACCACCAGGGCACCCACAGCCGCTCCCGATAGCGCACGGTTTGCGTGGCGACGCGCGAACCTGACACCCCGCCAAGGGTAGTCTTTGCCCTCGTGCCCACCAGCCTCCCGGTGGTTCGACTGGACCGCGACCTCCCGATGCCCGCCCGGGCCCACGCCGGCGACGCCGGCGTCGACCTCTATAGCGCCGAGGACGTCGAACTGGCCCCCGGACATCGGGCCCTGGTTCCGACCGGCATCGCGGTGGCAATCCCGCACGGCATGGTGGGCCTGGTTCATCCGCGATCCGGCCTGGCTGCCCGGCTGGGGCTTTCGATCGTCAACAGTCCCGGCACGATCGACGCCGGATACCGGGGCGAGATCAAGATCTCGCTGATCAATCTCGATCCCGCCGCGACGATCATGCTCCGGCGTGGTGACCGGATCGCTCAACTGGTGGTTCAACGAGTCGAACTGCCGGAACTGGTCGAGGTGGTCTCCTTTGACGAGGCCGGATTGGCGGACACCACCCGTGGTCAGGGCGGCCACGGTTCCTCAGGCGGACATGCGAGTTTGTGATGGCATTCGGAAAACGTAAGCAGAAGCAGGACGACTCGGCTCCGGCCGTTGACGAGGTCGTCGAGGATGTCCTCGGCGACACCGCCGAGGAGGTCGGGTCGACCGGTGACGAGGCCGCCGACGCCGACGGCGGGCCGTTCGACATCGAGGACTTCGACAACCCCGACGAGGCCTTGCTGGCCCGCCTCGATCTGGGTTCGGTCCTGATCCCGATGCCGCCCGGCGGGCAGGTGCAGGTGGAGTTCAACCAGACCGGCGTCCCGAGCGCGATCTGGGTGGTGACCCCCAACGGGCGGTTCACCATCGCCGCCTACGCGGCTCCCAAGTCGCCGGGATTGTGGCGTGAGGTGGCCGCCGAGTTGGCCGAAGCGCTGCGCAACGACAGCGCGACGGTGTCCATCGAGGACGGCCCATGGGGGCGGGAAGTGGTCGGCACCGGTGCCGGCGCGGTCCGCTTCATCGGTGTGGACGGCTACCGATGGATGATCCGTTGTGTGGTCAACGGAGTGCCCCAGTCGATGCCGGCGTTGCTCGCCGAGGCGCGGGAAGCGTTGGCGGACACCGTCGTTCGGCGTGGCGACACGCCGTTGCCGGTGCGCACACCGTTGCCGGTGCAGCTGCCGGAGGAGTTGGCCGCGCAATTGCGCGCCGCCGCCGCCCAGCAGGCCCAGCAGATGCAGGCCCAGCAGGCGATGATCGCCGCCCAGCAGGCTTTGCTCGCCCAGCAGCAACAGCCGCAGCCACCGCCGGAGGGCGGGGTGTCCGGATCATTGATGCAGCAACAGGTGCGGAGCACCAGCACGAGCACGGGGGGCTGACGGTTCGGACCGTCTCAGCCGGCCGCGGCGAGCGCCCGCAGGCAGGCGGCACCGAGGCGGGCCGGATGCGGTCCGAACTCGGCGAGGCTGACCTCCCGTAAGGCGGCGTGCGGTGCCGTTGCGGCCCATTCGAGGGCGACTCGCAGCGGATGGATCGGATCGTCGGGCGCCCCCGCCACCCCCCTCGGCGGGACGAGCCGCCGCAGGGCGGCGGACGTGGGCGCCAGGTAGCCGGCCGCCTCCTGCATCGCGTCGGGAAGGGCAGGCCACTGCCGCCGCCACGACCGGGCCAACTCGTCGGCCAGCCAGGCGGGGCTGGAGGCCCGCATCACGGCGGTGGTCGCGTCCAGGCCGTCGCGGCGCAGCAGGTCGGCGGTGTGGCGCGCCGAGACCGCGGCGGGCGCGTCGTCCGCCGGTCCGGACCAGGCGGGCAGCGCCGCCAGCACCGCGACGGTGTGCCCTGGATTGCCCAGCGCCCAGTTCACCGCGACCGCCGCCCCCAGTGAGACGCCGCCCACCGCGATCGGGCCGCGCCGGGCGGCGTCGTCGAGGGCGCGAAGATAGCCGCCGATCACATCACGTGGGTCCGGGGCCACCGCGCACATCAGCGCTCCGGCCTCGGCGAGCGGCCCGCCGAAGGCCCGGCGCAGATAATCGTCGTCGGAGCCGGTTCCCGGCAACAGGACCGCCACCACACCCCGCAAGCTGACCGCCACTCCAATGATCCTGCCCTGTGCCCCCTCGGCGCGGCGGTGGATGACCGGGGAGGTCTCGTGGCGCGGGCGATCCAGAAGGTCTACCGTTGCGGTGGCACTGTGATCGAAGTACAGGAGAGACCATGGCCACGGCCGAAGGTTTTGTGCGTCGCCTCACCCGTCGGCTGACGGAGGATCCCGAGGCGCGAGACGCCGAGGAACTCACCGGCGAGGCCACCAACACCGGCGCCCAGCGCGCGTGTGATTGCCAGCGTGGCCAGGAGGTCACCATCGTGGGCACGCTGCGCAGCGTGGAGACCAACGCCAAGGGCTGCAGTGGCGGGGTCCGCGCGGAGTTCTTCGACGGCACCGACGCGGTGACGCTGGTCTGGTTGGGTCAGCGCCGGATCCCGGGTATCGAATGTGGCCGGACCCTGCGGGTGCGGGGCCGATTGGCGCTCGACAACGGCCACAAGGCGATTTACAACCCGCACTACGAGATTCAGCGCTGACAGCGTTGACAGCGGAGACCGGGGACAAACGCACGCCCGCCCAGGCGATGCTGAGGCAGATGGGCGGCATCAGCGGCCTGATCTACTCCGCCCTGCCGGTGGCGGTACTGGTTCCGGTGAACACCGCCTTCGGCTTGCGGCCCGCGCTGTTCGCGGCGCTTGGGGTGGCCGCTGCGATCCTGATCTGGCGACTGGTCCGGCGCGACTCGGTGCGGCCTGCCGTCGCAGGGTTTCTCGGCGTCGGGGTCAGTGCGCTGGTCGCGTGGATCGTCGGCGCCTCCAAGGGTTACTTCCTGGTGGGGATCTGGACGTCGCTGTTCTGGGCGACCGTCTTCGCGTTCTCGGTGCTGATCCGCCGTCCGGTGGTGGGGTACGTCTGGAGTTGGGTCACCGGCCGGGATCGCAGCTGGCGCCGGTCCCGACGGGCCGTCCTGGTTTTCGACGGCGCGACGCTGACGTGGGTCGCGGTGTTCGGCTCCCGGTTCCTGGTTCAGCACCACCTCTACGACGCCGACCAGACCGGCTGGCTGGGGGTCGCGCGGATCGCGATGGGCTGGCCGCTGGCCGCGATCGGGGCCCTGGTGACCTACCTGGCGATCCGAACGGCACAGCGGGCGATGCACGCCGAGCATGCCGTCGAGAAGCACGCCGCCGAGCAGGCCGTCAGCGAGGACGCCGAAGCGGAGCCGGCGCGGGACTAGCGCTGTTCAGCGGCCCTCGGCGAGCAGGCTGCGCAACTCGGCTTCGACCTCGGGGGACGCAACGAAAAGCAACTCGTCTCCGCCTTCCAGAGGCTGGTCGGGTTCGGGGACGATCACCCGCGCCCCGCGCAGGATCGTCACCAGCGCGGTATCGCGGGGCAGCGTCAGCTTGCGGACCGGTCGGCCGCCCCATGGGGTGTTCTCCGGCAGGGTGATCTCGACCAGGCTGGCGTTGCCCTGCCGGAACTGCATCAGCCGCACCACGTCGCCCACCGCGAAGGCCTCCTCCACCAGGGAGGCCAGCATGCGCGGGGTGGACACCGCCACGTCGACTCCCCAGGCGCTGTCGAACAGCCACTCGTTTCGCGGATCGTTGACGCGGGCCACCACGCGGGGGGCGGCGAACTCCGTCTTGGCCAGCAGGGACAGCACGACGTTGGCTTTGTCGTCGCCGGTCGCGGCGATCACCACGTCGAACTCCTCGAGGTGAACAGCCTCGAGCAGACTCAACTCGCACGCGTCGCCGAAACGCCAGTCGGCGCCGGGGATGGCGTCGACGTCGAAGTGGTCGGGATTGCGTTCGATCAGGGTGACCTGATGGGAGTTGTCCACCAGTTCGCGAGCGATCGACCGGCCGACCGCGCCGGCCCCGGCGATGGCGACTCTCATTCCCCGACTCCTTCCGCCGGCGGTCGCGCAGCGATCGCGAGCGCTTCAGCGCACTGCCCGGACACCGCGGCGAGGTAGACCTGGTCGCCGGCCTGGATGACGGTCTTGGACTCCGGCAGCACCCCGGTCCCGAACCGGATCAGGAACGCCACCCGAGCTCCGGTGGCCCCCTCGAGATCCTTCGCCCGCATCCCGACCCACTTCTCGTGCAGGTCGGCTTCGGCGACCGCGACGGTGCCGGTGGGGTCGCGCCACCGGGTGGTCTCGGTCTCATGCGTGAGCGTGTTGAGCAGCCGGTCAGTGGTCCACGGCACGGTTGCGATGGTGGGGATTCCCAACCGCTCGTAGACCGCGGCCCGTTTCGCGTCGTAGATGCGGGCCACCACCCGTTGCACTCCGAACATCTCCCGGGCCACCCGCGCCGAGATGATGTTGGAGTTGTCCCCGGAGGACACCGCGGCGAAGGCGTCGGCGCGCTCGATCCCGGCCCGCAGCAGCACATCCCGGTCGAAGCCCATCCCGGTGATCTGCTCGCCGCTGAACTCGTTGGAGAGCCGGTGGAACGCGGTCGGGTCCCGGTCGATGACCGCCACCTCGTGCCCGAGCCTGCACAGCGCCTCGGCCAGCGACGCGCCGACGCGGCCACAGCCCATCACCACTACCCGCACCTGAGGTCCTCTCGGCAATTCGCGTGTCGGCCCCACCGCCGGGCCGTGCGGTACGGGGAACGCTACAACCCCGGCGGCGAGGGCTTACCCTTGGCACTCGTGTCCAAGCTTTCCACCGGCCTGCGGCGGGTGCTCATCGGGCAGCCGTTCCGTAGCGACAAGCTGGCCCACACCCTGCTGCCCAAGCGGATCGCCCAGCCGGTGTTCGCCTCCGACGCCATGTCGTCGGTGGCCTACGCACCGGAGGAGATCTTCCTGGTGCTCTCCATCGCCGGCCTGTCTGCCTACACGATGGCGCCGTGGATCGGGGTCGCCGTGGCGGTGGTGATGCTGGTCGTGGTCGCCTCCTACCGCCAGAACGTGCATGCCTACCCCTCCGGCGGCGGCGACTATGAAGTGGTCACCACCAATCTAGGGCCCACCGCCGGCCTGACCGTCGCCAGCGCGCTGCTGGTGGACTACGTCCTGACGGTGGCGGTCTCGATGGCCTCGGCGATGTCGAACATCGGCTCGGCGATCCCGTTCATCGCCCAGCACAAGGTGGCGTTCGCCGTCACCGCGATCGTGTTGCTCACCGCGGTCAACCTGCGCGGCATCCGGGAGTCGGGCACCGCGTTCGCCATCCCCACCTATGCGTTCATGTTCGGGATGCTCGGCATGCTCGCCTGGGGTCATTTTCAGATCCACGTGCTGGGCAACGAACTGCAGGCCGAGTCGGCGGACTTCGAGCTGACCTCCGAACACGGCGACGTCATGGGGCTGGCGCTGGTGTTCCTGGTTGCCCGGGCCTTCTCGTCCGGCTGCGCGGCCCTGACCGGCGTCGAGGCGATCAGCAATGGGGTGCCGGCCTTCCGGAAGCCCAAGTCCCGCAACGCGGCGACCACCCTGGCGATGCTCGGCGGCGTTGCGATCACCCTGTTCATCGGCATGATCCTGCTGGCGATGGACACCGGGGTGAAGGTCGCCGAACGCCCCGCCGAGCAGCTCATCGGCGCCCCGGAGGACTACCGCCAGAAGACCCTGGTCGCGCAGCTCGCCGACGCGGTTTTCCACGATTTCACCCCGGGGCTCTACCTGATCACCGGGGTCACCGCGCTGATCCTGGTATTGGCGGCCAACACCGCGTTCAACGGGTTCCCGGTGCT